>NZ_JASLCN010000490.1 GCF_030151805.1 Fluviicola sp. | reverse complement strand
GTGAAATTTATCCGCGCCCATATCAACGACCGTTTAACGATGAATGATCTGACAAACGAAGCGTGTATGAGTAAAACGTCATTCTACCGTTATTTTAAACGCGAATTGGGAATGAGTCCGAATGAATTTGTTTTGAAGGAGCGTATCAAATTTGCAAAATCACTTTTGAAGAACCCAGATATTCAGATCAATCAGGTCTGTTTTGAATCCGGTTTTGATGATTGTAATTATTTCATCCGTGCGTTTAAGAAAATTGAAGGAATTACGCCAAAACAATTTCAACAATGTCAGGGAATCAATCCTCTGAAAATCTGAGTGGAGTCAGATTTTGAGCTTCTTCGTCCGTGAAGAGACGGCTTCTGATCATAAAACGGATTCCCATTGGTATTTCAAGCGAAAAACTGGAACCTCTTCCGGGTGTTACATCCAAAGTCAGATGTGTAAATTTCCAATATTCGAACTGATCCTTGCTCATCCAGAATTCACATCCTTCAATTTCCCCCAAACATACGTCGCTGCCTCCGACTTTGAAATCTCCTTTTTCGAAACACATAGGTTGTGAACCGTCGCAACATCCGCCGCTTTGATGAAACATCAAATCCCCGAAACGTTTTTTGAGTTGATTCACAACTTCAACAGCATCATTCGTTATTGCAATCCGTGTGTACATGTGTTGTGATTTTAGTGAATTTATGAAATGCCGGAGTTTTGTTTGGGTAAAAAATCCGCGAAGTAAAATACCCCGCGGACTTTTATCGAGAAACTGGATCAGTCTCTCACCCCGAACTTCTTTAAAGACGAAGGCGTTGAGATGTTTCAAAATGCAAGGGGTTTTTGTACCAATTTTTAACATTTTGTTTTCCCATTCGTAATATTGCGAATTGCCATTTTGGCGAAATCTAAACATCCCGGTTTTGCAATATTCCGAATAGTGCCAAATCGTCATTTTATTCAGAAATCAATTGATAAACACCTTTTGTTTTTGAACCTGCTAACCATTCTTTAAAAGAATCCCAATTTATTTTTATTGTAAGAAATCAGCATGTTTTTAGTCTGACGGTAATGTGCCAGCATCATTTTATGTGTTTCACGACCAAAACCTGACTTTTTGTATCCGCCGAATGGTGCGTGAGCCGGATAAGCGTGATAATTATTTACCCAAACGCGTCCTGCTTGAATCGCTCTCGGAACCTGGTATAATTCATGTGCGTCACGCGTCCAGACACCGGCACCTAATCCGTAAAGTGTGTCATTGGCAATTTCAATTGCTTCTTCCGTTGTTTTGAATGTGGTCACACAAACGACCGGTCCGAAAATTTCTTCCTGAAAAACACGCATCTTGTTATGTCCTTTTAAGATCGTCGGTTGAATGTAATATCCGCCTTCCAGATCTCCGGGTAATTTGTTGGCAGCACCTCCGGCAAGTACTTCAGCACCTTCTTCGACCCCGATTTTCAGGTAAGATTGAATCTTTTCGTATTGATCGTTTGAAGCCTGAGCTCCCATCATCACACTTCCATCCAATGGATTTCCGGTAACAATCGCATTGGTTCGTTCGATTACACGCTTCATGAATTTGTCGTAAATCGCTTCATGAACCAGAATTCTGGATGGACAAGTACACACTTCTCCCTGATTCAGTGCAAATAATACAGCCCCTTCAATGGCTTTGTCAAAAAACTCGTCGTCGTGGTCCGCAACAGAAGGAAAGAAGATATTCGGAGATTTTCCGCCCAATTCCATGGTCACGGGGATCAAATTCTCAGATGCATATTGCATAATCAGACGACCTGTTGTTGTTTCGCCCGTAAATGCCACTTTCTGAACCCGCGGAGAAGTTGCCAGAGGTTTTCCCGCCTCAGGACCGAACCCGGTTACAACATTCAAAACTCCTGCCGGAAGAACATCCTGGATCAACTCCATTAAAACCATGATGGAAGTCGGAGTCTGCTCAGCCGGCTTTACAATCACACAATTCCCGGCAGCCAAAGCCGGAGCAATTTTCCAGGTAGCCATCAAAAGCGGGAAATTCCATGGAATAATTTGCCCGACAACTCCCAACGGTTCGTGTAAATTGATGCTTACTGTGTGCTCATCGTGTTCTGAAATCGTTCCTTCTTCCGAACGAATCACTCCGGCAAAGTAGCGGAAATGATCTACACACAACGGAAGATCGGCAGCTCTTGTTTCACGGATTGCCTTTCCGTTGTCAATCGTTTCAACAGCTGCAAGTAATTCCAGGTTTGCCTCGATAATATCTGCGATCTTTAAAAGCAGGTTTGAACGATTGGTAACAGATGTTTTGGACCAGGCAGGGAAAGCAGCGTGTGCGGCATCCAAAGCCAGTTCAATATCTTCTTTATAGGATCTTGCGGCTTTGGTGAAAACCTTTCCGTCGATTGGTGATACATTGTCGAAATATTCTGCCGAAACAGGAGCAACAAATTTCCCTCCGATGAAATTATCATAGTGGGATTTAAAATTTGGTCTTTGTGCTAATGAGCTCATAGTTTTATCGATTTATAGAAATACAAATGAACCCGGAACCCGAAAAGTTTTATAGCATTATTGATTCAAATGATAGCACAATTGTTTCAGGAAAGAATAATAAGTAGTTTAAACGTTGATTTTTAACAGATTGAATGATAATTCGCAATTAACGATTGGCAATTCGTAATTATAAGTCGTATTTTTAAAGCATGTTGTCTCGATTTTTGCGAAAACTAAACGGTGGAATCTTTTTTTTGAGGAATAGTTTAAGTCCCCGTCAATTTTTACTCATTTCAAGCGTTTTGGTTGGTTTGTCTTCTGCTTTGGCAGTGATCGTCCTGAAATCATTTGCGCACATGGTGCTGGTTTTTGCGAAAGACCTGAATCACAAACTGCATTTCAAATACCTCGATTTCATCCTACCGGTTTTCGGGATCGTTTTAACCATTTGGATTACCAAAAAACTACTCAACGGAAAACTGGAAAAAGGAACCTGGCGTATCATTTACGCGATTACCAAGAAATCGAGTATCATGCCGCGCAAACAAATGTATGCACAGGTGATTACCTCATCGGTGACAGTTGGTTTTGGTGGTTCCGCCGGATTGGAATCCCCGGTAACGATCACGGGGGCAGCTTTCGGATCGAATTATGCGCGGGTTTACAAATTAACGACCAAAGAACGAACTTTGCTTTTAGCCTGTGGAGTTGCGGCGGGAATTGCTGCGGCGTTTAATGCCCCGATTGCCGGAGTGTTGTTCACGCTGGAAGTATTGCTTGCAGACGTCGGAATCACGGCGTTCATTCCCTTAATGCTGGCTGCAGCTTCCGGAGCTTTGCTCTCTGCTGCTATTCTGAACGAGAGCATTTTATTGTCGTTTAAAAACATGGCGGTTTTCGAATTGAGAAACGTGCCTTTTTACATGATTTTGGGTGTTCTGACGGGCTTCATTGCCGTTTATCATTCACGGGTTTTCAATAAAGTGGAAACCTGGATGGAACATGTGAAGCTGAAACCGTATCAAAAAGGAATTTTCGGAGCCTTATTATTGTCGGTCCTGATCTTTATCTTTCCATCCTTATTCGGTGAAGGTTATGACAGCATCCGCTCGTTATCCGCCGAAAAAGTATTCGACCTGATGGACGGAACCCTGTTTGAAAATTTCAATCAAACCTGGTTTCCTCTGTTATTTATCGGAGCCGTTGTCTTTCTGAAAGCCATTGCAACCGGATTGACTTTGGGCTCAGGAGGAAACGGGGGAAATTTCGCTCCTTCCTTGTTTGTGGGAAGCTACACCGGTTTTGCGTTCGCGTATGGATGGAATTTAACCGGTTTGGCTTTTGCACTTCCGGTAACGAATTTCACGATGGTGGGAATGGCAGGCATGTTGAGCGGTTTGTTCCATGCTCCGCTGACTTCCATTTTCCTGATCGCAGAGATCACGGGAGGCTACGGGTTGATGATTCCTTTGATGATCGTTTCTTCGATCAGTTTTGCTATTTCGAAACGCTATTCCAATCACTCGATGGATATTGTGAAGCTGGCAGACGAAGGCCACGTGGTTCGGGCAGA
Organism: Fluviicola sp.; assembly: GCF_030151805.1. Taxonomy (GTDB): domain Bacteria; phylum Bacteroidota; class Bacteroidia; order Flavobacteriales_D; family Crocinitomicaceae; genus Fluviicola. The sequence continues at coordinate 7,499 of NZ_JASLCN010000490.1, read as the reverse complement.
CAAAGACCGCCATGTGCTGTCATCCATTGAAAGTGCAGATATTTTGGAAGAAACGCTGGTGGTTTTAAAACCCACTGATACGATTTCGACCTTGTTCGCCACCATTCAGCATGCACACCAGGCCTTGATCCCGATTGTTTCAGACAGCGGAATTCTGCTCGGAATGATCTACTTAGACGATTTACCGACGATTCTCCCGGTCTATTCCGCCGAACCGAACACACCGTTGGAATTGGTGATGGAACCGATTCGTTATTCCCTGAATCCGCGAAACACGGTAGAACAGATCATGGATATGTTCGAACATTCAAAACTGAATTATCTTCCGGTTATCGACAACGATCAGGTGTTGGGTTATTATTCCAAACGTAGATTATTAGAGGCTTACCGGAATAAAGTAATGGATAGTATGGTGGAGTAGGAGATTTGGTTGGACTTTTTGTTAATTTGGAATGAAAAAACACAGGAAGAATGCCCACACCAGAAGAAATATACTTTAATAAGATACAAGAACGTTCAAAAATTGAGATTTTGATTATTGGTGAAAGCCCTTATCCCAAAGGAGCTAATGGTGTTGCTTTTTGTAAAAACTCTTGGGATGAATTGTTTGAAGGAAAAGAAACGCTTGAAAATGGAGAAAAACAACGTTGCTGTGGTCAAGATGTATTGTACTCATTGGGATTTGAAGAGGAAAAAGTTCGGGCTAAATTTAAATTCCCAATTGATTTATGGCTTTATATGCTTGAAAAAGGAATTGTAATGATAAATATTGCTCATAATATTTTGAGTAATGAATTTATTAAAGGACAATCAACAGAAGCTTATGCTAAAGCTTTGTTTAAAGCTAATCAGGAAACAATCTTAAAATCAAGAGAATTAAATTATCCAATAATTAAAAAATCGGATGAATTATTCATTTTGGGAGAATTAGCTGCAAAATGTATTTTTAAACATTTCTACAAGGATTTTGAAGACAAACCAAGAGAAGTCTTAATTCATCCGTCTATTCGTGGTATAGCAAATGAGAATAAAGAAAAGTCCCATGAATGGTCTGAAACATGGAGAAAACAATATCTTTTGGGAAAAGTAAAATATAAGCTTGCATTGCTATCGTGAGCAGAATTGACAGAAATAATAGTGGATTTAGGTGTTTCGGAAATTCCCGGAATCCTATGTGAACTATGGTTCTATGTGGTTAAACCGAATTGAATAATCAATTAACTACTTTCTGATGATTTTAAAAATGGCGTTTACTTGTTTAATCACACTTTTAATGAATGTTATTTGTGTGACGATCCAATATTTCTATCAATCTTCTCATATTGGCGATGATCTTTTTATTCATATAGGATTTCCGTATGATTTTTTTTACTTCCGGCCTGATTTGGAGTTGCATGGTTCCAATATGAAACATTTCATTTACGATGCGTTCATTTGGTTTGGATTTTCGCTTTTAGTTGTTCTTATTGTAAGTTATTTTAGAAAAACTCGGAAAACCGACAAAGAAGTACTTGATGTTACAGAGTGATGGAAAAGAAAAATGAATTAAAAGACGGCGATCAATGCATCGTAATCAGCGGAACCCATAAAGGCAAAAGCGGCATTGCCCGTGATTTGAATATCAGTAAAACCGGACATCTGACGATTACCGTGGTACAGAAAAACGGAGAACGATTTAAAACGCTGGGGAAAAACGTCATGGTAAAAAAATAGTTGGTATGGGATGCATCGCGTACCAACGAGGAGATTTCTACTGCAACAACTTCATGAAATCAATCGACTTATTCGTCAGGTTAAACTTCAGTGTAAAACGAATGCGTTCTGCATATTTTTTGGAGAGATATGCTTTTTCAATATTCTCCGACTGAACAACAGGAAAATAAATTCCGAATACTTTTCCTAAGCGCATCGCTAAACCAAGATCGTAAGCTTGAACCGGTTTGGAAGAATAAGCCTGGTCAAACAATCCGAAATCGGCGTATACTCCGAAGATTTTCGGACCAACCGGTGTTTCGATGTAGAAATTGGCAGCAGTCATCCAACCCGTGCTCGTTCCGAAATAACCAGAAGCACCGTTTCCGGCAGTAGACCTGAAACCACCCATGTTTTCCAAACGTTGCTGAGACCAGATTCCGCTTTGTGCCGAGCGGCCGAAAAAGTAATCTTCCACAAATAAATCCTGAATTCCACCCGCACCGCTTAACGCAAAGGAATAGGCTGAAATTGCACCTGACTGATACATATTGAAATTCCAGTAATTTCCTGCGAAAACACGCAATTCCACCCAACGCGAACGCTTGTTTTTGAGGTAGCGGTATTTGTATGTAGCAGCAACCGAAGAACGGGTAAAATTATCGCTGTTTACCGGGTTGGAAACATGATCGGTTCGCAATTCAAGGTGGACCTGGTGATCCGCTTTGGTATACGAAAAATCATACTGAATGTATCCGCCCACCAGTTCCCGCTGTTTAGGTCTGAACACGTCTAAGCGATACATGGATTGAACGCGGATGTTTTGACTGATTGGTCCGCCGGTACGATTTCCGATCTTAGCCGTCCAATAAGGAAGAATCGCCACATAATAACCGTCATTTCGACCCAACGTATCGTTTTTGAAAGAACGGAGTGAAACCCCGATCCGTGAAAATTTCAGGTTTCTCTTCGGAAGAAAGGTACGACTGATCTCCGCAATTCCTGAAATGCGCTTTCCGCCGAACGAATACATCGGAGCCAACAGAAACTGGAAGCGGGGAGCCGGAATACTGATATTATGCAGTGCAAGACCCAACATGAATTTGTCGTATTGATTTCCGCCCAGGATGGGGCTCCAGAATAAATTGCTCTTCTGAACCTCATTCTTCCCGACTAAAAACTGAAGTTTCAAGGGTTCGACCTTCCCGAACAGGCCTTTTTTGTGCCAGTAATTGTTGGTTTGAACAATTTCCGGAGCTCTTTCGCTTGCATTGATCTGCACGGCATCCATTTCGGAATCAAAAGTCACTTCTGATTTCTTTGCACCGTTTTCAACCCAAATGGTTTGAATCTTCTTTCCGTCTTTGAATCCGCTTACTTCAATCGGACCATCCACTTGTCCTACATTTTTGACGGTAGCAATCGTTTTCCCGTCAATAGAAGAAACTTTAGAGATCTTGTAATCGATGTGATTGGTTGTTTGAATCAGATCTGTAAAAAGCCAGGACAAATCTCTTCCTGAAACACGCTCAAGCGTTGCGCGGAAATCTTCCGGCTGCGGATGTTTGAAACTCCATTCCCGGTAATAAGTCTGCATGGACTGATCAAAAAGCGAATCGCCCAGGTATTCTTTGAGATAATTGAAAACCAAACCGGTTTTCATATACATGATTCCGGCATAATTTGTTCCGGTAAAATCGGCTGAATGCGTTTCGATCGGTTGATCTTCTCCTGTTCCGGCGATCACACGGTAAAAGTAATCTCCCGAATGGTAATGACTCAATCCGTCGAAATGAAAACGGCCGTTCAGAATCATCTTGGACAAATACGTGTTTTTCGGGTATTTGGTATACATATAACGCATTTCATTCAAGGTGTTCAAACCTTCATCCATCCATCCGTGAACACGTTCGTTACTTCCAAGGATTCCATAAAACCAGTTATGACCTACTTCGTGAACGATCACAATCTCCAGTTCTGTTGGAGAGCTGGCATTTCCGATCACAGTCACATTCGGATATTCCATTCCTCCACCGGCAGAAATCGTTCCGTCGACCGCGGTAACCTGGTTGTACGGATAATCACCGTTCCAGAGAGAATAGTAGTACGTTCCGTCGTGAATGTATTCCGGAGCGCGTTCCCACAAAGGAGCATTCTTAGGCGTAAACAACGCCCAGGTTGTTACTTTTCGTTTGGAATGGGGCAATTCTACTTCACCTTTTAAAACGGCATAGCGCTTATCTGCAAACCAGGCAAAGTCGTGTACGTCTTTTTGCGTAAAACGGATTGTTTTCCATTCCGGATCGGAAGGAGGAAAACCGTCATTGGGATATTTTTTTCGGATCAGCGACGGAAAATGCGCTTTGGTGTGGGCAGCTAATGTATCCATGAAGGCTATTTCAGATGCTGTCTGCAAATCTCCTGTTGCACCAACCACATAATTTGCAGGGAGTGTAACCGACACATCAAAACTTCCATATTCAGAGTAAAATTCGCCTTGTGTCAAATAAGGAATCTGGTTCCAGCCATTCTTGTCAAAAACAGCCGGCTTCGGATACCATTGCGTGATTTGGTACGATTGCCCGATATGCCCCAAACGTGAAATTTCCCCGGAAGGAATCTTCACATGAAAAGGAGTTGTCACGGTCATTGCTTCACCGGGTTTTAAAGATGTATTCAACATTAATTTCCCGATATCCGGATTTTTCGGATCAATTTCGAGAGCCGCATCTTGTCCGTTCACCTGGAAATGCAGTGAATCAATGCATCCTTTGACCGAATCATTTCCGAAAGTGAGTAATGACTCATCATCTTCATAAAGCTGTTTCCCTAAAGCGGTTTTTCCGTTCCTGTAAGCATTCGGCCACAAATGAATGTAAATGAAATCCAGGGTCTGCGGAGAATTGTTGTGATAAACAAAGCTTTCAAAGCCGCTCAATTCGTGCTTTTCGTCATTCAATTTGACGGTAATGGTATAATCAACTTGTTGCTGCCAGTAATTCTGTCCGAATGATTTGAACGTTGCGAAAAAGAAAATTGAGATGAGTAATAGGAATTTCATGATGTAAGCCTGTTTCAATTCCTAAAAGTAATGTAAATGTGTTGGTTTTGTAACAATCGGACAAAATCCGGGTTATTGCTGAACTAAAACTTCCAATTATGAAAACCCTATCCATTATTTCCCTTTTCCTGGTATGGCATTCAGTTGCATCTGGTCAGATTACAGATCACATTGTTTACAAGCAAGAAGTCAACCTGGCATATTTGTTGGCCATTAAAGAAGCAAAGTATCCGGAAAGTTTGCAGAAATTGGAAGCAGTCAAAAACAAGTATGGTTTCCTCTATGGTGAGGAATATCGTTTGCAAAGTTATTGTTATAAAATGCTGGGAAATGATTCCCTGGCAGCAATTTCCTTAAAAATATGCTGGTCTTCCCCGTCTTTCGACATGCGTACTTTATGGTATATTGCTGAGTTGAATCCCGCAAAATTAATGAAAGGGTTCAATGAATCTGAAATAGCAGTAGTACATGAAGGATTTGATAATAGTGTAAAGATTTGCCCGAAGAATGCCGATTCTCTTTACCAGGTTTTTGAGAAGTTGAGTATCGATGATCAGAATGTGCGTAATGAGTGGCTTGCGAATCGGGAAGCTTTTCAGTATAAAATAGATTCAGTGAATCAGGCACATGAGTCATTTATTGAAAATTACGTTTTGAAATACGGTTATCCCGGAGAAAAGCAATTGCAATTCAAAGACGCGGAAGTCTGGCTTATTTTAATCCATTCATCCGATGGCAAAGAGTTCTATGAACGTATGAAACCTATTTTCCTGGAAGAAGTCCGGAAAGGAAATATGTCGCCAATCTATTTTGCAAATTTTGTAGATCAACACCAATTTTATAACAAACTACCTTCTGTTTATCAGTCGTTGGTTTATGATAATCATCCTTATGTAAATACAGAAGCTGAACGTTTACAGATAAGTAAAAACCGGCATGAAATCGGATTGGTAGATTTGGAATTCAGTAATCCGACATTTGAAGATTAGGGTTCCGATGAAATCACTATTTTTACCGTATGCAACGCTTTTTAGTCATTCAAACAGCATTTCTGGGAGATGTAATCCTGGCAACTCCGGTTGTGAGTGAACTGAAACGTTTGTATCCGGATGCGCAGGTCGATGTGTTGGTGCGCAAGGGAAATGAAGCGATTCTGAAGAATCATCCGGCGATTCACGAAGTTTTCTCTTTCAATAAAAAGGAAGGGAAGTGGAAAGAAATGCGCCGTTTGATCCGCACTTTCCGTTCCAACCGTTACGATGAGGTGATCAACCTGCAGCGCTTCGGGAGTTCGGGAATCATTACCTTTCTTTCAGGCGGAAAGCGAAAAGTAGGTTTTGATAAGAATCCGTTTTCATTTTGTTACGATATTAAGATTAAACACGAAATCGGAAACGGGAAGCATGAAGTGGAACGCAACCTGGAATGTATAGCACACCACGGAGCTCAGAAATTGGTTCGTCCTTCCGTTTACCCTTCGGATGCCGACAGGGAAAAAATCGCTGTTTATACGCACAAACCATTTTATACCCTGGCTCCGGCTTCCGTTTGGTTTACCAAACAGCTTCCGGAAGCGAAATGGGTCGAATTGGCAAACAATCTCAAACGCAAAGGAGCGATTTACCTGGTTGGCGGACCGGCAGATGCCGATTTATGCAAACGAATCATTGAAGCCGCAGATTTGCCGTTGGAAAATAATCTTGCAGGAAAACTGAATTTGTTGGAATCCTGCGCCTTGTTTGAAAAAGCAACCCGCTGTTTCGTGAATGATTCCGGACCTTTACACATGGCAACAGCAGTAAATGCTCCGGTAACGGCTTTTTTCTGTGCAACGGTTCCGCGTTTTGGGTTCGGCCCGCTTTCAGACGACAGTGAAATCCGGGAAACAAAGGAAGAACTCACTTGCAGACCTTGCGGATTGCATGGCGGGAAAGTATGCCCCGAAGGACATTTCAAATGTGGGAATATTGACGTGAGTGTTTAAATCGGCAGGATCCGGAAATTGTTAAGGTCTTTGAAAAAAGTATTTGAACAAAAAGAAAAACAGAAGAGATGAGTTCAATTCAAAAAATCGCAAAATATCTTCGGATAATCTCTATTGGCTTATTCGGTGTTGCGCTGTTCTTGCCTACCTATTGTACGAATGTCCAATGTGCCGGTTTTGGCGCTGGCTTTGAAGCGCTTGCTTCAGGTTGGATATTAGCCTTTTTTTACGGCGGAGCGGCATTTGCCTGGTTTGCAAATCCGATTTACATTACCACCTTTTTTGTTGCGAGAAAGGAACCGCTTGTAGGTATCGGATTTACCGCAATTGCCATTTTTATAGCTCAAACTTTTTTGGATGGAGGAGAACTCCTTTTGAACGAGGCAGGGCATACAGCGTATATTACAAAGATTGAGATCGGTTACTGGTTTTGGTTGGGAAGCATGGTTGTGCTGCTTTTTTATTCAATAGTCAATCTGGTAGTGAAAATAAAAACAAAAGGAGCCGTTAAGCAGGAGTTATAAAAAATCTGAGTATTTATTCAGATGAAGAAACAAACAGGAATCTTATTCCCCGAACTCTTCGCCGATACTTTCACGCAAATCAAACAACAACCACTGTTTATCGAGCACTTGTTCTTTTTCCGTCTGAAGCAAATGAATGAAATCAGCTACTCCGATGGGTTCATTTCCGTTTCCGTGAATCAGGACAATACTTCCCGAGGAAGAAGCTTGTCCTTTGGCAAGCCACGCATCGCTTCCA
>NZ_JASLCN010000436.1 GCF_030151805.1 Fluviicola sp. | reverse complement strand
GTTTTTACTTTGATGATATCGCGGTAAGTAATCAACCCGATCAATGTGTTGTCTGCATCGACAACCGGTAATTTTTCAATTTTATTTTCCTGAAGGATATCCTCAGCGGTTGCAAGGCTTGTTCCGTCCTTTGTTGTAACCAGGTTTTCAGTTGTCATGATTTCACGAACCGGGCGCGAGTGGTTCTTTTCGAAACGCAAATCACGGTTGGTAATGATTCCTTTTAGTTTCCGATTTTCGTCAACTACCGGAATTCCACCTATTTTGTGCTCGGACATCAAGCTAAGTGCTTCATTTACCAATGCTTTTTCCGATAAAGTAACCGGATCCAGGATCATTCCGCTTTCGGAACGCTTTACTTTTCTTACTTCTAAGGCCTGATCGGCAATCGTCATGTTTTTGTGAATCACACCGATTCCGCCGTGCTGAGCAAGCGCAATTGCAAGACTTGCTTCCGTAACGGTATCCATTGCTGCGGAAACAATTGGGGTGTTTACCTCAATGTTACGTGTGATTTTGCTTTTTAACTGAACGTCGCGTGGGAGAACCTGTGAAAATGCTGGGACTAAGAGTACATCGTCGTAAGTGAGACCTTCTCTAACTGAATTAAGATTGGACAGTGCCATGAGTGAACCTATTTTTGAAATAAATTCTCGCAAAAGTAATTATTTTCGCGCAGAAACAAATCGGTTTAGTTAAACTTTCTGTTAACTTTTTTGCTTTTTCTTGATAATTATTGTTAAACAAGCGAAAAGCCTTCTGAGATTATTCAAAATTCCGTATTCTTGTAGCATGAATAATTGGTTGAAATACGGACTTATAGGAATGATTCTGGCGATCTCTTTGAATGCGAATTCTCAGAAGCAGGAAAGATTGATTCAATTGTCGGGCGTGGTTGTTTCTTCGGATAGTTTACAGGAAATGCCTTACGCAGCGGTATATAATAAAACGGTAAGAAGAGGAACAATTGCCGATATCTACGGTTTTTTCTCGTTAGTTGTGCAGCCGGGAGATACTATTTTGTTCAAGTATTACGGTCACAAACCTTCTTCCTACATTGTTCCTGACAGTTTGAAAGAGGACCGCTATTCCATTATTCACATGATGACAGTTGATACCATTCAGCTGAAAGAAGTGGTTGTCTATCCATGGCCGTCGAAAGAAGCATTTGCACAGGCATTTATCGAAATGAATCCGTACGAAGATGCCATGTTGAGAGCACAAAAACAATTATCCGGAAAATCGCTTGCGGCAATCGCATCCATGGTTTCCAGCGATGCGTCACTTTCTTTCGGAAATGTGGTGAATCAAAACAACACGAAACTCTATACCATGGGACAATCTCCTGTGAACAACCTCTTGAATCCGTTTGCGTGGGCAACCTTCCTGCAGAAATGGAGATCGGGAGAGCTTCAGCGGCAGTAGTTTATACAAAAGCAAAAGGAGGAGTTTTACTCCTGCTGGTTGCATGTTCGCGATATTGCGAACAGTCCACTGTTTATAAGGGATTCGGGATTGTTTTCGATTGAAAATTACGACTCGAAAACCAATCAATTCTCCCTGTTCAACGCCTTTTTGTAGCGTTCCAAAACGCGTTCTCTTGCCCATTTGTGTTCTACAACCGGTTTCGGATAAGTAGCTGTGCCGAATTCGGGAATCCATTTCCGGATGTATTTCAATTCCGGATCAAATTTCTCCTGTTGACTGGTCGGATTAAAAATGCGGAAATAGGGTGCTGCATCAACCCCGCAACCTGCTGCCCATTGCCAGCCGCCCACGTTGCTTGCCAACTCGAAATCCAATAATTTTTCAGCAAAATAACGTTCTCCCAAACGCCAGTCGTGGAGTAAGTGTTTGCACAGGAAGCTCGCAACGACCATGCGCACGCGATTATGCATGTGGCCTGTTTCATTGAGTTCCCGCATTCCGGCATCAACCAACGGATAACCGGTTTTACCTTCACACCATGCCTTGAAAAGTGTTTCGTCAAATTCCCATTCAATGCGGTCGTATTCGCTTCTGAAAGCGCTGTGAGCCGTTCGCGGATACCAGTACAGGATCATTTGGTAGAAATCCCGCCAGATCAGTTCATTCAGGTATTTTTCATTGCCTAATAAAGCAGCTTTTACCAAAGCTCTGACGGAAATGGTTCCGAAACGCAGGTGAAGGCTTAACCTGGAAGTTCCGTTGATCGAAGGAATATCGCGGGTGTTTTGGTAATTCCCGATAATACTTACCGGAATCCCGGAAGATGGGAAATCCTGCGTTTGAATTTCACTGAAACCCAAATCCTGAAGACTCGGAATAGCTGTTTTGTCTCCCTTGGAAAACATGCCGGAATAGTTTTCTACCGGATAAGGCTTCAGGTAGAAATCGTTCAGCGTTTCTTTCCAGCGTTTCATGTAAGGTGTGTAAACGCTGTATGGATTGCCGTCCGGTTTTACAACCTCTTCTTTTTCAAAAATAACCTGATCTTTCGCCCCGGAAAAAATGCAATTGAATTCTTTGAGTTTTTCAAAGATAAATTGATCACGTGCAATGGCATCTGGCTCATAATCCCTGTTGCAAAATACTTTTTTGATGTGGTGTTCTTTTACCAGATCCGGAATGATTGTTTTCGGGTCTCCGTGTAAAACCCACAAAGAAACTCCGATTTTGCGGTAATCATCCTGAAGTTTTTGAACAGTCTGGTGAATGAATAAAACCCGTTGATCGTTTGGAGCTAAATGATTGAGAATTGTTGTGTCGAATACGAAAATAGGCTGAACGTTTGTTCCTTCTTTTAACGCTTTGAAAAGCCCGGCATTGTCTGAAATCCGCAAATCCCTGCGATGCCAGAAAAGTGTCAGTTGTTCCATCAGAGACTTGTTTTTGTTGAGTGTTCATCCTTCGACAAGCTCAGGATTTTTTTGTTCAAATATTCAAATAGAATCATTTAAACACGTTTACTTATCCATTGTTTTGAACTCTTTCAACTTTTTGAACTTTTCTAGTACCAGGAATGAACAATTCCCATCACCGCAACGATCACTCCTAAAATGGTTCCGATCAAAGTCATCCGGGTTCTTTTTCGCAGGTAAACCATGGAGCAGAATAACACGGAGAAAACGCCCACAATAATGCTCAGCGTGCTGATGAAAAAGAGTTGCGTCTCGTAATTTTGACGAAGGGTAATGGTGAATTCATTCACACGGATTTCGTCGCTGCTGTTCAGATCAGTCAGAAAAGGAATGACCGCAAATTGGTTGTAGCAAACCAAAAGTAAGCCGATAATACTGATTACAAAGCCAATTGCCGAAAGCGCTCTCATGTTTTGTTTCTATTTAACAAAAATAACAAAGATTCAAAATTCCCTGTTATGAATTCAATTTTTAGTTCCCGTCGTATTCAACACCGTTTTTGGGAGTTTCCCATAAGCGAACTTTTAGCTGTAAGTGCGACGGGATTTTTTCGCGGAGAATATTCCAGCAAACGAGTGCAATATTTTCTGCAGATGGAATCAGGTCTTTGAACTCCGGACAATCCAGGTTCAGGTTTCGATGATCAAAGCGTTCGATAATTTCCTGTTTGATGGTTTCCGAAAGCTTCTTCATATCCAGCACATATCCGGTTTCAGGATTGATCGGTCCTTCCAATTCTACTTCCAGTTTGTAGTTGTGTCCGTGAAAATTGGGATTGTTACATTTCCCGAAAACGCGGTCATTTGTTTCATCGTCCCATTTCGGATTGAAAAGACGGTGAGCTGCATTGAATTGTTCTACGCGAAAGATTTTCATGAGAAAAGGATTTCTTCAATTGGTTGTTTGTGATCGGCAATAAGTATCTGAAGCCAGGCCGTGTAGCGTTCCGGATGCGCTGTAATATCAGTTGTCAATTCATGCCAGTCGATCCACTTGTAATCCATCACTTCATCCGGGTTGGGAGAAATAATTCCCTGGTAGGAACCAACGAGTACATAATCCAATTCGTTTTCGATCAAACCGGAATCCAGTTGTGCACGGTAGATGAAATGAAAAGCTGGTTTTACCGGGCAGTCAATCCCCATTTCTTCTTTCAAACGACGACTTCCTGCATCAGCCAGGGATTCATTCAAGCGTGGGTGGGAACAACACGTGTTTGTCCACAAACCGTTCGAATGGTATTTGTTTAAGCTGCGTTGTTGCAGGAGAATTTTTCCGTTGTGGTGAATGAAAACAGAAAAAGCCCGGTGCAACACCCCTTTTTGATGCGCCTCCATTTTTTCCATAACGCCAAGCACCTCATCCTGCTCATTGACCAAAATAACTGTTTCCAAAATCTACAACATATTCAAGTTATGGCGAAGATAAGAAGTAAAAAGCAAACGATACTTTTTATTATCGGGAATCCGGATTCTTTCTCCCAAAATGACTTCAGCGTCCGTCTTCCGGATTTTATGGAAGAGTTTCACGTAGTAGCGATAAGCCATGTAAACTCCGAATCGCGCATCTTTGGGTAAGCGTTTGATACCTTCGTAACCGGCTTTGAAATCCACTTCAATTTCCTGCTCAATCTTTTGCTTCATGGTGCAATCAAACCGGTCGAAATTCATCTCCGGAAAATACGTTCGTCCCAATTGATGATAATCTGCATTCAAATCCCGTAAAAAGTTGATTTTCTGAAACGCAGATCCCAGTTTCATGGCAGAATCCTTTAAGCTGTTGTAAGCTTCCTCATTGCCTTTCACGAATACTTTCAAACACATCAATCCGACTACTTCTGCCGAGCCCATAATATAGCGTTCATAAACCGGACGTTCATATTGCGTTTTTTCCAGATCCATTTCCATAGATTGAAGAAATAAATCGATCAATTGGGGATCAATCTGGTATT
>NZ_JASLCN010000427.1 GCF_030151805.1 Fluviicola sp. | reverse complement strand
CAGAAGTGTCGGAATAGGAGGCATGCCGGATCGTGAAGGACATGTAACATTAGATGCTTGTATCATGGATTGGAATTCCAATTGCGGTTCTGTTGGTTGCCTGGAAGGAATTGCGCATCCGGTTTCCGTTGCCAAACACATTATGCAAAATACACCGCACGTGATGCTTGTTGGAGCCGGTGCAAAGAAATACGCATTAAAACATCAGTTCGAAATCATCAAAACACCGCTTCCGGAAGTGAAGAAAGAGTGGGAGAAATGGAAAAAAGAACAAGCTGCGATTGCTAAAAAACCCGAAATCAATCACGAAAACCACGATACGATTGGTTTGCTGGCAATAGATGAAGCAGGACGAATCAGCGGAGCGTGTACTACTTCCGGCTGGGCTTATAAATTGCCCGGACGGCTGGGCGATTCACCGATCATCGGTTCCGGATTGTTCATTGATCAGGAAGTTGGTGGAGCTGTTGCTACCGGTTTGGGAGAATCTATTATTCGCATTGCAGGATCACACACGGTTGTGGAATTAATGCGACAAGGAAAAAGTCCGGAACAGGCGTGTAAAGAAACAGTTGAAAGATTGATTCGCAAACACAAGGATATGAGTGGATTGCAATGTGCATTTATTGCGATCAATACGAAAGGTGAAGTAGGCGGTTTTTCCGTTTTTAACGGTTTTAATTACGCTTTAAAAACAAAAGATCAGGATGTATTGATTGATACTCCTTTTGATAGAAAATGGTAAAAATTGTTCCTTTAATTCTGTTGTTTTTTTTGACACATACTCTTTTCGGTCAAATGAAATTATCCTGGAAAGTACAGCATCCGGTTTCCAAAACCTGGATTCCTTTCGGCGAAAAAGGTTCTGTTCAGGAAGCGCTGATGGCAATGAAGGAACTTCCGGATCCTTTTGTGGGATTAAACGAAGATAAATTTGGCTGGGTTGAAAATTATCAATGGATTTTAGAATCGGAATTTCAACTGAACGAAAAAGAATTAAAACAGTTCATCGACCTGGATTTCCCCTCGGTTGATACCTACGCATCCATCTTTCTGAATGGGAAGTTTGTAGCAGAAACCAATAACGCATTTGTACATTGTCGTTTCAATGTGAAAGAGAAGGTACAGGCTGGAACGAATAAACTGAGAGTTGTATTCACACCGCCGGTTATGTACCAGAAACCGCGAATGGCAAAGGTAGGAGTAACGCTTCCGGCGCCAAATGATGTGGGGAAAATTGAAGTAGCACCGCATTGCCGAAAACCGCAGTATCAATTCGGCTGGGATTGGTCTTTGAGAATCTTAACGATGGGTTTTTGGGAACCGGTGAATCTGGATATTTATGAAAGTAATCGCGTCATCACGAATTATTTCAAAACCCTTGAAGTTTCTGAGGCTGTTGCAAAAAATGAGTTTTCAATCCTTTTAGCGGCAGAAAGCACGGAATCCTTTACCTGGGAAAGTACTTTATTCGGTACTCAAACGCTAAAAAGCGAAGGGAAAATACTGAAGCGTACCGAAACGATTCAAAACCCCGAATGGTGGTGGCCGAGAGGACAAGGAGAAGCTTTTTTGTACCGGGATCATTGGGTTTTGAAGAACGAACGGGGAGATATCCTGTTTGAAAAAGATGTTCGTTTCGGAGTTAAAAAAGTAGAATTAATTCAGGAGAAAGATCAGTGGGGAACTTCTTTTCAATTGAAAGTAAACAACCGCGTGATTTTCTGTAAAGGAGCAGATTACATCCCGGACGATATTTTTCCATCGCGAATCACAGATGAAAAGCTGGAATTGGCAGTAAAAACCATGCTGGATTGTAATTTCAATATGGTGCGCATCTGGGGCGGAGGATTTTACCCACGGGAATCGTTTTTAGAAGCTTGTGACGAAGGTGGTTTGATGGTTTGGCAGGATTTTATGTTTGCCTGTGCCATGTACCCCGGGACGGATGAATTTCTTGCGAACGTCAAGAATGAAATTTCCCAGCAGATTCCGCGTTTGGCTTCACACGCATCACTTACGTTGTTTAATGGGAACAATGAAGTAGATGTGGCCTGGAAGAATTGGGGCTTTCAAACAACTTACAACTTGTCTAAAAAGGATGACAAACTGATTGAATCTTATTATCAAAAACTGTTCAAAGAACTCATTCCGCAAACGGTCAAAGAATACACCAATCTGCCTTACGAACACACTTCGCCTTTAAGTAATTGGGGAAATGATGAATTCTACAATCATGGAACACAGCATTATTGGGGAGTTTGGCACGGAAAAGACCCAATCGAAGATTTTGGAAGGAAATCCGGGAGATTCAATGCAGAATACGGATTTCAATCCTTTCCGGAGTTAGCGACTTTATCACCGTTTATTCAGCCAAAAGATTGGAAACTGGATAGCCAGGTGATGAAAAACCGTCAGAAAAGTTATGTCGGGAACAGTATGATTGCGAAACATTCGGACCTGCTTTACGGAAAAACAGACAACTTTGAGCGTTTTGTTTACTTGTCGCAATTAACACAGTCCAAAGCAGTTGGAATTGCCGTTGTGGCGCATCGAACCACTTTTCCGCGCTGTACCGGAACACTTTACTGGCAGTTTAACGATTGCTGGCCGGCTCCGACCTGGAGCAGTATGGATTATTTCGGGAGATGGAAAGCCCTGCAATACCGGGTAAAAAACGATTTCAAGGATGTAACGATTGCTGAAAAGATCGATACGCTCGGTAAAGAGAAATACATGCTTATTTCCGATATTCCGAACGGATATTTGTGTGAAATAGAAGCAACTGTATATGATTTGCAGGGAAGAGCACTGGATACGCTGAAATGTCACCAGGCATTGGCATATCCGCATTCAACGGAACTTTTCCCGAAAGAACTGCAGTTTTACCGGGGAGATGATTTTGCGATTCGTTTCAAATGGAATGACGAGAAAGGAAAAACGAATGAGCGT
>NZ_JASLCN010000426.1 GCF_030151805.1 Fluviicola sp. | reverse complement strand
TCCGGGGATAAGTAAGGAGATTGGCCGATTGTTGGTCCCAATTCCACATACCAGGAATTGTCATCCCGACCACCTTTCTTTTTCTGAATCGGGTCGATGTCTTTGTTGTTTCCTGCTATGAATTCTTTTGTTCCCAATGGCTCGAAAGCAGTATCTTCTTCACTGGTCGGATCAATTGGATTTACCTCCGGAGATACCGGATTATTTACCAAAGATTCCGCTTTAACAGGCACTTCTTTTTCTATTTCTACGATTCGATTTTGTCTGTTAGTCAGATTCCCGTTTTGAGGTGTCTGACCTGCTCCGTTTCCGTTACGTATTCTTGTTCTTGTGTTAATTCTGTTTCTGTTTACCGGCAAAGAAGACTCCACAGCTGAAGTTGTGTTCGTGTTTTCCTGCACTGGTTCAGGTAGTGTGATTCCGGATGTATGATCTGGTGTATTTTGGTTGTTTTTCGGATGATCTTCTGCTAAAACAGTTCGCTTCGTAGTATTCAGATTAGAAATTCTGGGTTTTCCGGTTGGATAAAAAATCAAACCAAGAACCAACAACAAAGTCGCTGCAACAGAAATCCAGGGAATAAATGCGCCTCTTTTCCTTTCTTCAGGCAGCATTGCTTCCATCTCCGACCAGAATTCCGGAACGAAAAGCGGCTCCTGTCCTTCGGCAGCATGTGCATCTCTGAACAATTGATCCAGTTCGTCGTCGCTAATATGTCGATTTGAATATTTCATATCACAAAGCGTTTTTCATGTCTGTTTTCCATCATTTCAAGCCGTTCTCTTAATAATTTTCTAGCGGTCGAAAGATGCCATTTCGATGTTCCTTCCGTAATTTCAAGCAGGTCGCCAATTTCTTTATGGCTATACCCGTCAATGATATACAGCGTAAACACATGAGCTGAAATCGGTGGGATGGTTTTTAATAAATCAAGTACCTCCTGGTAACTCAGTTCCTGCGCGCCTTCATTTTCAACTTTTTCAGCCGAAAATGCCAGCTCTCGTTCTGTTTCTTTCGCCACAATGACCTGATTGTGATTTTTGTTCTTCCGATACTCATCAATCAGGGTATTTACAATAATCCGCTTTGCCCAGGCCGGGAAATTCAGTTCATCCAGATCCACATTCTGCAAGCCGTTCACAATTTTCAAGAACCCGTTATTCAATGCATACCTGGCATCTTCATGATTGGTATAATATCTCAGACACAGACGAATAAACTGCCTGTAGCAATACTCGTAGAGCAGCTTTTGGGAGCGTCTATCATTCTCTGCAGATCCCAATAATATTTGTTTGGTTACTTGCATTTACCCGGGTTCAAATTATTCACTAACCAACATAAAATGTTGAAACTTCAAGCTTGTTTTTTATTCATAACGTCATATCTTTACCATTGGTTGGAAATTACGTAAAAATGTTAACATTACACCTTATTCGGCATGCAAAGACCAATCAGGTCTCACCTTCCGGTGATGATTTTGATCGCGCCTTACTCGACAAAGGTGTATCTCAGGCAAACGTTCTTGGTAATTATCTTCAAACGCATCACATTACACTTGGAAAAATTATCTGTTCCAGCGCTGTCCGGACGCAACAAACAAGATCTGTTATTTGTCAGCATCTGGTTGAACAATGTCATTTTGAGCTGAGTAAAAAATTGTATCTCTGTTCCCATGGGCAAATTCTTGACGTGATTGAAAGCATGGGGAAAGACAATCCAACTGTTACCATTATCGGGCACAACGAAGGGATTTCGCAACTTGCCAGCTACCTTTCCGGAGAATCTATTCATTTGCGGACTTCGGAAATGATCTCTTTGACGTTTCCATTTGAATCGTGGGATCACCTCATCAGCGGAACGGGAGTGATTATTTTTCAGTATCGCCCGGAGGTTTTTCTGCCTCTTCCGATTTCTTCGAAGGGTTGATGTGATAAATAATTTGCACTGGAGGTTGCGGTCCGTATTGATTTGCCTGATCGCGGTATAACTGTTCCAAATACTGTCTGTAAGCAATTTCCTCCTGGTTTTGTCTCCACATTCCTTCCAAATCCGGTGGTTCGATTCCCATTTCTTTTTCAATCTCATATTGGTATTTCGGTCGAACCGGGCCATGTTTCCGGTACGCAACGGCTAAACAAACTCCTACGGCAAAACCTCCGAAATGTCCTTCCCAGGAAATGGAAGGTTCCGTCGGGAAAATCCCCCAGATCATACTTCCATAGACAAAAATAACGGCCAATGAAAGCCCCTGGAGCGCTCTGATTCTTCTGAAAAATCCGGAAATGAACAGGAATCCGAACAAGGCATAGATCACACCACTCATCCCGATATGATATGCTCCGTTATCCTGAGCTACCCACCACACAATTAATCCCGTTCCGAGCCAGGAAATGAGGAAAACCCGCAAAGCGATTTCACGGTAATAATAAATCACTGCAGCGAGTAGTAAATAGGTCGGAAGTGAATTATTCAAAATATGCTTCACATTACCCGGATCATGTAATAATGGCATAAAGAAGAGTCCTTTCCAACTGCTCCAATGTCTCGGACGGATTCCCCATTCGATCAAATCGGTGCCTCCGGTCGTTCGTTCGAGGAGCCAGATAGTCCAGCAAACAAGCACCAAAAGCAAGGGGTAGATAAGGGCTTCCGCAGACCTTCCTGAAAAATGTTTCATCTGATTCACACCTCGTTTCATCAACAACTAGTCCGAACTCATTATTCTGTCAATTTGACAGTTAGCTCAAATGAAGATAATTTATAACTTCGAAACATGAAAGCAACATGCAGACTCTCACTGCTGCTGATTTGTATCATCAGCTCCATTTCGTTTGGCCAGGATTATCATTACTGGACCGATCAGTTCGGAATCAAGGCAACTGCATTGGGAGGAGCTGTTACTGCGGGTCTGGATGATCATTCGATGGGATATTACAACGCTGCAGCCATGTGTCTGCTCGAAAACCCCAGTTTGTCTTTCTCGATCAATGCTTATCAATACCGGACTTTCAAGCAGAAAAATGCGCTTGGACCGAATCAGGATCTGGAAAGCTCTGATTTTGCAACGATCCCCAACATGATGGCCGGGATTCTTGTGATCAAGAAGCATCCTAAATGGCGCATCGGCTATAATGTCATGTCCAAGGGCGTCTACAACAACAAACTGGATTTGTTTTATGCCAATCAATACGATGTCACCAATCTTCCCGGAGATGAAAGTTTTGTTTCTTCTTTTGCCTATGAAATTCACAACAGCGAATACTGGTCGGGACTGAGTGTGTCTTACGAAGCCAATCCGCATTTGGCTTTTGGGGTTTCGCACATGGGAATCTACAAGAATACGAAGTATTACAATGATTATTCCTTTACCGTGCTTCCTCCGGACACTTCTTCTTCGGAAATCACGCGTTTGTCTTCCACCATGTCGTTCAATTACTGGGATATCAAAGCAATTTTCAAGCCTTCCGTCTTAATTCACTATCCGAAATTCCGTCTGGGTTTAACCGCTGTGCTTCCTTCGATTAATATCATCGGGAAAGGGAATTTCTACCGGGAATTCTCCACCTTGAACATGACCGATGTACTGCCGATTGATTTTGCAGTTATTTCACAAGCAAAGAAAAGCAAAGTAAAACATCGGGGAACGACTTCCATCAGCTTGGGGATTAGCGCGCAAATTACTCCGAAATGCTGGTTATATGTAACCGCAGAAACGTTTTTCAGACAGAAGTATTACCTGATTCACAACGACCGGGATGAAACGCAACATTATCCCGAAATCATCAATGATTCGCTGATCACAACGATTTTTGGAAACCAGACTTTCCTTTCTTACGGTGAAGAATACAAACCTGTGACCAATGTTGGTTTCGGACTCGATTTCCAGGCTGCCGAACGGCTTGCTTTACAATGTGGTGCACACACGGATTTCAATTACAACAAAAACCCGGTATACAATTTTTCACGACAGAATATCCGGTCTTCGCAATACGACCGATTGGTTACTTCTGTGGGAGGAAGTTATACACTGAAGAGCGGGAAACGCATCGCACTCGCGTTTGAATTCGGGTTTTCACTTCCGAAGACAACGGATTATACGGTTGATTTCAATACTCCCAATGAGGCGCGAAACGGTTTGACCGGTGATGTGGGGCATGGAGTAAAAACGGCTGCGTATTCTTATAAATTGATGTTTGAGCTGACGTTGGGGAAACTGAATAAATAATGCCGAATTACGAATGTCGAATTTGATATTTCCTTTGATAACACAAAAAGCTTCGGATCATTCCGAATCTTCTGATTATCCCCTGATTTGCATCAACAATTATTGTACTTCTTTCCCGGTTCTGTAGGCCGTTCCTTTGAATAAACAGACCAGTTTTCCTTCTTCGTTCGTTGTGCGAATGTCGTAAAGTCCGGTTTTGTTACCCAGATGCAGTTCTTCCGCTTCTACGTAAAGTACATCTCCGGCTTTTGCAGGATTGGTAAACGTGATGGAAACATCCAGCGCAACGGTAATAATCCCATGGGAATTGCAGGCAAATGCAAAGGCCGAATCGGATGCGGAAAACAGCACGCCGCCGTGAATCCGTTCAAAACCGTTCAGCATTTCTTCTCTAACCGTGTAATGCAGTCTGCAATATCCTTCCCGGATTTCATCAAACTCCAATCCCAGCCATTTGCTAAACCGGTCGCGTTCGATCATGATGTCATAAACTTCCTGTGGTGTCATTTTATTTTTCTCTTAAATCCAAAATACGGTTCAACTTCCCGCCTTCACTGCGCGGAATGGTTCCGGGACAAGCCAGGTGAATTTTCATCGACAAACCGATATCGTCTTTGATTTTCTTTCCCAATCCTTTGTGTGCATACTGAATTTTATCGTGCTGCAACACTTCTTCATCGTTTAATGACGCTTCGCGTTTCAAACCTTCAAACAAATCGTGGTTGATTTCAATATTCACTTCCACCTCATCCATCGTTCCGGATCTTCTTACGATCAATTGGTAATTTGCGCTGAATTCCCCGAAATTTTCCAACACGGATTCTACTTGCGTATGAAACAAATTCACGCCGCGGATAATCAGCATATCGTCTGATCGACCAAGAATTTGTCCCATTTTAACATGTGTTCGCTTGGAGCTTTTGTCGTAATACAAACTTGTGATGTCGTTTGTCCAGTAACGGATCATCGGCATGGCTTCTTTTGTCAGGGTTGTGAATACCAACACGCCGTTTTCTCCTTCCGGAAGCGGTTCTCCGGTATCTTTATCCACGATTTCCGGATAGAAATGGTCTTCCCAGATGTAACTTCCGGTTCCTTTTTCTTCAAAATCTTCCTGGGAAACTCCCGGTCCGATAATTTCGGAAAGTCCGTAGATATTTGTTGCCGTAACTCCCAGTTTTGCTTCCACTTCCATGCGTACACTTTCCGTCCAGGGCTCTGCACCCAAAATGGCATATTTCAGATTCATGGATTTCAGATCAATTCCTTTTCGTTCGATTGTTTCTGCAATGGTCAAAGCATACGACGGCGTACAGCAAATCGCTTCACTTTGGAAATCCTGAAGCAACATGATTTGTTTCTCTGTTCCTCCGCCCGAAATCGGAATAACGGTCATTCCCAATTTTTCAGCTCCGTAGTGCAAGCCCAAACCACCGGTAAACAATCCGTAACCGTAAGCATTCTGCAATTTCATTCCCGGTGTGCAGCCCGCCGCAGTCAGCGAACGGGCAATGACTTCTGAAAAGATCTCAAGATCATTTTTTGTATAACCAACCACAATCGGTTTTCCGGTAGTTCCGCTCGAACAATGCAGACGCGCCGTTTCCGAAACCGGAACGGTAAAAAGTCCGAAAGGATAATTGTCTCTCAAAGCGCTTTTTTTCGTGAATGGCAGTTTGTACAAATCTTCCACACCTTTGATATCTGCCGGAGTCAATCCTTTTTCGTCAAACAGCTGTTTGTAGAAAGGTACTTTTGCATACACATTCTTCAACTGCTGCTGCAATCGTTCGTTTTGCAGTTTTCGGAGTCTATCGAGAGGCAAGGTTTCAATGTCTTTATTAAAGTAACTCATGATAACTATTTTCTGTATTGCAAGTAATGAATATTTACGCAAAAAAACTGCCCAACTCCATGGACAGTTTTACAATTGCTGTTATTTTTTCTTAATAATCCGCCTGAATCATATCTGCAGCTTTTTCTCCGATCATAATTGCAGGAGCATTGGTGTTTCCGGAAGTCACGGCGGGCATGACGGATGCGTCTGCAACACGTAATCCCTGCACACCGCGAACCTTCAACTTTGGATCAACAACCGCCATGGCATCAATTCCCATTTTACAGGTTCCGACCATGTGGTGATAGGTTCCGCAAGATGCGCGAATGTAGTCGATGACTTCTTCTTTCGATTTCCCTTTTCCGGGATAAACCTCTTCTTTCATCCAGTCTTTCATGGCATCGGTATAGCCCAATTTGCGGCATAATTCGACGGCTTCATACAAGGCATCCAAATCGGCATCATCTCCCAAATAGTTCGGGTCGATGTACGGCGCATCAGCGGCATCTGTCGTTTTCAGTTTCATTTCTCCACGACTTACCGGGCGAATCAATCCTGCGCATAACGTGAAAGCATTTTCAGGACCGGTGAAACCTGGAGAATAATATGGCAAGCCCATGAACAAGGGTTGCAAATCCGGAACGATCATATCCGGACGGCTTTTCCAGAACAATTGTGCTTCCAGTAAATTTGCCTGAGGTGGCGGAATTTGTTGTTTTGCTTCAAAAATCACACTCACCAGCAGATGATCGTGCAGGTTTTTACCAACTCCGGGAAGGTGTTTTACCACCTCAATTCCCAATGCATTCAAGTCTGCTTCGTCTCCGATTCCGGAAAGCAATAACAACTGCGCAGAACCGATTGTTCCCGCTGAAAGAATCACTTCTTTGGAAGCTTTAACGGTTATATTCTCTCCGTCTTTTTTGTAGACAACTCCTGTACAGGTTGTTCCGTCAAAGGTTAGTTTCTGAGCTGCCGCATTAGTAATTACCGTGAGGTTTTTGCGGGATAACGCCGGAACCAAAAAAGCTTTCGCCGTGGAACAACGCTCGCCTTCCGGTGTAACAGTTAATTCGCACAAACCTGCTCCCCAGATTTCCGTGTTACAATCAACGGAAAGCGGCAAACCGATTTCTTCGCATGCTGCCAATGAAACGATTGAGATCGGATTGGGAGTTTTAATCGTTGTAACGTGCAACGGCCCGCCTACTCCATGCGTTTCGCTTTCGCCTTTTTCATAGTTTTCAGACTTCCTGAAGTATGGAAGAATGCTTTTGTAATCCCATCCGTCGCAGCCCAAATATGCCCAATGATCGTAATCTGTATGATGTCCGCGAACATAGATCATTCCGTTGATGGAACTGCTTCCACCCAATGTTTTTCCACGCGGCCAATAGCGCGGTGTATTTCCTGCCTTTTTCTGTGGTTCGGTCATATAAACCCAATCGCGTTCGCTTTGCCAGATTGCGGGCCAGCCGGCCGGAGCATGGATATTCGGGTCGTTATCCGGACTTCCGGCTTCCAGTAACAATACATTAATATTCGGGTTTTCCGTTAAACGGCCTGCGATCACACTTCCCGCGGAACCGGAGCCAATAATGATATAATCGTAATTCATAATGCCAGTTTTTATGTTTTAATGAGGGTTTAATTCTTGTTTCCTGTCGTTCTCGATATTCCGGATTTCCGGAACTCGAACTGACAGAAAAGAGAATTACTTTTTGATGCTGATAATCTGAGGTTGTGTGACTGCTTTCAAGCCTTCCACTCCGAATTCGACTCCGTAACCGGAATCTTTCGCTCCGCCAAACGGCACCATCGGGTGAATTGCTCCGTGCTGATTGATCCAAACTGTTCCTGAAACAATTTGCTTCGCTACACGGGCTGCCTCATTCAAATCCGTTCCCCAAACGGAAGCTCCCAAACCTGAATCACTGTCATTTGCTTTTTCAATCGCTTCTTCAATCGTTTTGTATTTGATGATCGGCAATACCGGGCCAAACTGCTCTTCATCCACCAAACGCGTACCGTTGTCGATATCTGCCACCAACGTGATCGGATAGAAATATCCTTCTCCACCCAATGGTTCACCACCGCGAACAATTCGCGCTCCGTTTGCTTTTGCATCATCCACCAAACTTTTCACGATATCAAATTGCATTTTGTTTTGGATCGGACCCAATACAATTCCGTCATCCATTCCGTTCCCCATCGGCATTTGAGCTGAAACTGCATCCAATGCGCCGATCACTGCTTCGTAATCGTTTTCATGAACATACAAGCGTTTCGCACAGGCACATGTTTGCCCCATGTTGATGAATGCTCCCCAGAACAAATCTCCCGCGATCTTCGCAGCATCAGTTCCCGGTAACACGATCGCCGGATCATTTCCACCGCATTCCAGGGTCAAGCGCGCCATGTTTCCTTTCGATGCATCAATAATCTTCCGTCCTGTTTTTGTGGATCCCGTAAACATGATTTTGTTCACGTCTTTGTTTTCGATCAATAAGGCTCCGATACTTCCGTCACCTGTAACAACATTCAAGACTCCGGCCGGAAGAACCGTATTCATCAAACGGATCATTTCCAGCGTTCCGATGGTTGTGTATTCCGATGGTTTCAACACGACTGTATTTCCTGCACGCAACGAAGGGGAAATTTGCCAGATCGCAATCATCAAAGGCCAGTTCCAGGGTGTAATTGCTCCAACTACTCCAAGCGGTTTCCGGTGTAATTCGTCTCTTCGCGTGTCGTCTTCAAACACTACTTCAACCGGAAGATCCAATGAAGCCGGAACCTGAGTCCAACCCACGCAAGCCTGCATTTCAAACAATGAACCCGGCCCTGCCAATGGTTTTCCCTGTTCTTTGGTAATCCATTCCGCCAGGTAAGGCGCATTGTCGTTCAATACCTGCGCCACATCCATGAGGGTTTTCTTGCGTTCTTCATCGCTTTTTGCAGCCCAGGAACGTTGTGCTTTTTTCGCAGATTGCACTGCATTTTCCACATCAGCCGGTGACGAAACAGCTACTGAACCGATCACTTCTCCGGTTGCAGGATTCCGAACTTCGAATGACTTCTCCGAATCAATCAATTTCCCGTCAATCATAAACTTATAGGTTGCCATATTTGTTTTTTTAATAGTTAGCATAAAAACAAATGTAGGCGAGAACGTTTCCGGGATTCTAACACGATTGTAGTAGATTATATCAGAATAGTATCTAAAACACAGGTGGTTACATTTTTGATTGATTATGCTAGAAATGTATTGTCCTAAAACATAGACGATATAACCGTTTTTTTTCGCAGATACCGCAGAGCAGCGCAGAATAATTACCCGTTACTATGCAGTATGTTTTCGTGATGGAGATCAAACATACATTCTTTTAGTTCATTTCGTATAACCAAATTCGAAATCATTTTTTCTGTTTTTCAATTTGGCTTCTGCTTCCAAAGCTCTTAATTCCACCCGGCGGATTTTCCCGCTGATCGTCTTCGGAAGCTCTGTTACAAACTCAATGATTCGCGGCATTTTATACGGAGCAAGTTTTCCTCTTGAAAAAAGAAAAATCTCATCGGCAAGTGCTTGTGAGGATTGGTATTCCGGCCCGAGAATAACAAAGGCTTTGATCTCAAATCCCTTGACCGGATGCGGGCTTCCAACTACCGCCGATTCGATCACAGCATCGTGTTCCAGCAAAATACTTTCCACTTCAAAAGGACCAACGCGGTAATCCGAGGATTTGATCACATCATCATCACGACCTACAAACCAGTAATATCCGTCTTCATCCATGTAGGCTTTGTCTCCGGTATAATACAAATCGTGTTTGAAAACGGCTTTTTTCTTTTCCGGATCTCCCAGGTATTCATCGAAAATTCCGGTTAAAGTATCTGAATCGGTTCTGACCGTAATATTTCCTTCTTCGTGAACCGGTAAAATTTCTCCGGTTTCGTTTGCAATCACGACATCATACAGGAAAGTCGGTTTTCCCATGCTTCCGAATTTGACTTTAGTTCCCGGCAAATTCCCGATAATACAAGTGCTTTCGGTTTGTCCGTAACCGTCACGGATCAGCAAGCCGGTTCCTTTTTGCCACACATCAATGATTTCGGGATTCAGGGGTTCTCCGGCAGCAACGCATTCTTTCAGACTGAGTTTGTATGCTTTCAGATCTTCCTGGATGAGCATGCGCAACACCGTTGGCGGAGCACAGAAAGTCGTGATTTTGAATTTTTCGATGTGTTCGAGCTGTTGTGCAGCGTTGAATCTTCCCGGCTGATTGAAGGCAAAAATCGTTGCTCCCATATTCCACGGGGCAAAAACGCTGCTCCAGGCGAATTTAGCCCAACCGGGTTGTGACACATTGTAGTGAACATCTCCCGGTTTCAAACCAATCCAGGAAGCTGTTGTGAGATGTCCCAGCGGATAACTAACATGCGTATGTGTCACCACTTTCGGCATTCCGGTAGTTCCGGAGGTGAAAAACAGAAATAAAGCTTCGTTTGAGCGCGTTTCCGCCGCGCTTGCTTCATCACTTTCCTGTTCGATTTCACTGTACGAAATCCAGCCTTCTTTGGTTCCTTCGACCAGGATTTTCAGCGAAACCTGTTTCCCGGATATTTTTTCTGCTTCATCTATTTTTTCCGCATTTTCCAAATCGGCAATCACTACTTTGGGCATCAGGGTTTCGAAACGGTAAACAATGTCGTTTACACTCAGAATGGTTGCAGCAGGAATCAAGCGATATCCGCCTTTGATGGAAGCCAGAATGGTAAACCAGATCGGCGGAAGCTGCGGCATTTGCGATAAGATGACTTCTCCGGCTTCTACGTGGTATTTTCGGAGAAAATTGAGCAATTGATTGGTTCTTTTCCGCAGTTTATCGTACGTATAGGTTTTCACTTCTGAACCATTTGTCCAGATCAGCGCTTCTCTCTGCGGAAATTCCACACAGTTAATGTCTTCAAAGACTTCTTTGACCCAATTAAAGGTTTGGGGAACGGAAAAAGAAAATCGTTCCAGTTCTGCGAATTGCCGATTACTGATATACCCTCGGATCGTTTTAAATTGTTCGTGTAACATTTGGTTGTCGTATTAAACTATTTGTTGATGATCGGGGCTATCATCCGGATATTATATTCTGTTTCTGTAAGCCAGGGGCGTGGTGCCTACTTGTCGTTTAAAAATTTGGTTGAAGTAACTTTCACTGTTGAATCCGCAATTCATGGAAATGTATTTGATGCTCTGGAATTCTTCCGAATCCAACAATTCTTTGGCGGCATCAATCTTCTTTTTCAAGATGAATTCGACCGGAGTAAGACCGAAAGCTGTTTTGAATTTCCGGAACAAGACCGCTTTACTCATGCAGGCGATAGAGCACAAGTTATCGATACTGATCGGAAGGGCGTAATTGGTATGAATGTAATTTACTGCTTTGGAAAAACTATCGGAAACTCTCTGAACTTTCGCGCTTTTCAATAGTAATTCGCAGGAATTGGTGCGGCTTAAGCGAATGATCAACTCACTGGTTGCAATCTGCATAATGCTTTCGTAATCCGGATTTTTCTCCTGTGCCAGATCCGCAATACGCTGCGCCAGGCGATACAAACCGTTTTCCTCGAACAGTAAGAAATCTTTGTGATCCTGTAAATAAGCGATTTGCTTATCCGCCGGATTGGATCCGTTGTTTTTAAGCAGGATTTCGATTTGTTTCAGAATCACGTTCCGGTTGATGGTCAAAGTCAGGCAAAGTGTCGGATGCTCTATCGATGCCCCGGGAAGATCAATCAACATGGGAACATCCGGTGAAACAATAAAGACTGCTCCGGGAAGAAATTCAAATGATTTTCCTTCGACATGCATGGTCTTTTTCCCGCTCAACATGATGGCAACGGTCGGATAGTCGAACTGAAAACCGATGTTATGTGCTTCTTCCAGCGTTTCGTATAAGGTCAACTCACAATGATCAAATGTAAATACAGTAGGAATCTCCACCAAAGGACTTCGCTCGTTCTCAATCAGAGACAATCTGGGTCTGTTTTCTCTCGTTTTTTGAATCATACCGAAAAAGACAATTAATAATCGTTTGTTCGTTGTACCCTTAAAAATAGTGAATTGGTAACGGTTTCGCTTTTCGCTTTGCAGATATCACAAAGCCTGTTGTTTCTTGTTTCTACAATCAGGTTCTCCACAAACAGAGAAGCAGCCATTTGATTAAAAATGACTGCTTCTAATATACGTGTTTTCTTTCAAAATTCATCCGGAATTGCTCCAAAAAAACTTAAAAGCGCTTCTTTTTTACCCAGGCAGGTATCGCCGTTATTTTACGCTCGTTCGATCACTACTGCAAAACCTTGCCCCACTCCGATGCACATCGTTACCAAAGCATAGCGTTTTTGCTGTAATTGCAATTCCATTGCCGCTGTTGTCAAAATACGTGCTCCTGACATTCCAAGCGGATGTCCCAAGGCAATTGCTCCACCATTCGGGTTGATTCTCGTGTCATCGTCTTTCAATCCCCATGCGCGGATAACTGCCAGACTTTGTGCAGCAAACGCTTCGTTCAATTCGATGATGTCCATATCGTCCATCGTCAAACCTGCTTTTTTCAAAGCGATTTCCGATGCAGGAACCGGCCCGATTCCCATGATTCGCGGTTCAACACCTGCCGCACCACTCGACACGATGCGCGCCAACGGTTTCAGATTGTATTCTTTCACTGCTTTTTCGGAAGCCAATAACAGAGCTGCTGCCCCGTCGTTCAATCCGGCTGCGTTTCCGGCAGTAACCGTTCCGTCTTTATTGAAAGCCGGACGCAATTTTGCCAACACTTCCAGGTTTGTATTCGGTTTGATGAATTCATCTTTTCCGAAAACGATCGGATCACCTTTCTTTTGCGGAATGGAAACCGGAACAATTTCTTTGTCGAAACGACCTTCGCTCTGGGATTTTGCTGCTTTTAAATGAGAGCGCATTCCGAAAGCATCCTGGTCTTCGCGATTGATCTGGTATTTTTCAGCGACGTTTTCCGCAGTTTCTCCCATGGAATCCACTCCGTATAATTCTTTCAATTTCGGGTTGATGAAACGCCAGCCGAAACTGCTATCAAACATCTGAGCATCACGACCAAATGCGGAACTTGTTTTCGAAATCACCCAAGGTCCTCGAGTCATATTTTCTACTCCGCCGGCAATCATCAAATCTGCATCTCCAACCTGAATGGCTCTTGCAGCGCTGATTGCAGCTGACAAACCGGAAGCACACAAGCGGTTCACGGTTTCTCCCGGAACAGTCAATGGAAGTCCGGCCATCAGGGAAGCCATGCGTGCTACGTTTCGATTGTCTTCTCCCGCCTGGTTGGCACATCCGATTACTACATCGTAGATTTTTTCGGGATTGATCGTCGGGTTTCTTTTCATTAATTCCTGAATCACCAGGGTTGCTAAATCATCCGGGCGAACGGTTGCTAATGTTCCTCCGAAATTTCCGATCGGTGTTCTCACACCATCAATGATATATGCGTTTTCCATTAAATTCTATCTGTGACATTTAAAATAATCAAACGGTTCGCGGCAATCCTGGCATTGGTACAAGGCCTTACAGGATGTGGAACCGAACTGACTGAGTAATTGTGTGTGTGTTGATCCGCACTGCGGACATTGAATTCCTGTTTCCTGTCCGAAAAGTTGTAAAACGTGCGGAGAGGAATTAACAGGAGGTGCTATACCGTATGCTTTTAGTTTTTGTTTTCCTTCTTCCGAAAACCAGTCGGTGGTCCATGCCGGACTCAATTGCGTGGTGATTTTCACCTGATCAATTCCTTCTGCTTTTAGTGCCAAACGAATTTCGACCGCAATCATGTTCATTGCCGGACAACCGGAATACGTTGGCGTAATGACCACTTCGACTTCCCCGTTTTCATGGACAATGACATCGCGCAACACTCCCAAATCAGCGATCGTAATCACAGGGATTTCCGGATCGCAGACGCGTTCCAGGATTTTCCAAATTGCAGATTTATCGAGCGTTGTCATGTTTACCATTTTAATCCCGGATAGGCTCTTTGAACACTTTGCATTTCAGCCAATAAATAACTCAAATGCTCGGAATGCCTTCCTGTCTTACCTCCTGTTTGAATGGTATTTCTGGTCGCCGGAACCTCTAAAGTTGCCTGTGTGAGCACCATTTCGACCTGTTTCATCCACAATACTTTCAGGGGTTCGAAATCCGGTAAGATTCCTGCTGCGATCAGAATTTTTTCATCTTCCGTTGCTTCCAGCAATTCTCCACCAAATCCCCACATCACTTTCAGTGCAGTTTCGATTTTCTGTTTGCTTGTTTCTGTTCCGTCTCCTAAACGAATCATCCATTCGGAGCTCCATTTGATGTGATAGCTCACTTCCATGAACGATTTTTCAGCAATGGCAGCCAATGTTTCATCGGAGCTATTCTTTAATGCTTCCAGGAAATGAACATGCCAGGAATCAAACAAGAACTGACGAACGACCGTGTATGCGAAATCACCATTCGGCTGTTCGCACAACAAAGCATTTTTGTATTCCTTGCTTTCGCGGAAATAAGCGTAATCGTCTTCGGTTTTTCCTGCGCCTTCCAGTTTCGCGGCGTAATCGTAGAAATTTCGTGCTTCTCCGATCAAATCCAATGCGATGTTACTCATCGCGATATCTTGTTCAATAATGGGTCCGTGACCACACCATTCCGAAAGCCGGTGACTGAGAATCAAGGTAGAATCTGCCAACGACAACACCGTATGGAAAAGCGCCTGATCTACGTTATTTTTTTCTATTTCCATATTCCGGTTTACATGTGTCCGATACTATCGGGAATGTTATAAAATGTAGGATGTCTGTAAATTTTGCTTTTTGCGGATTCATACAAAGCTCCGTCTTCATCCGGGTTGGATGCATGGATATTTGTAGATTCCACGACCCAGATGCTTACTCCTTCCATGCGACGCGTGTATACGTCACGTGCGTTTTCAACTGCCATTTGCGCATCCGAAGCATGTAAACTTCCTACGTGTTTGTGATCCAAACCTTGTTTGCTTCGAATGAATACTTCCCACAAAGGCCAATCTCTTTTATTCTTTTCCATCTATTCTCTTTTATTCTTCTAATTATTACCGGGTCGTTCTCGATACATCCTTACAATACACTTTCGTTTCTGTCCGGATTACTCGAACTGACCTTTTTACTAAGCCACGTTCTGGTTGTTTTCTTTTAATTCCTGTTGTTTGTCTGCGTAAGCCATTGCTGCTTCACGCACCCATTCACCTTCTTCGTATGCTTTTTTACGGGTTTCCAATCGCTGGTAATTACATGGTCCGTTTCCTTTTACTACTTCCCAGAATTCGTCCCAGTTGATTTCACCGAAATCGTAATGACCTCTTTCTGCGTTCCATTTTAAATCCGGATCCGGAATCGTCAATCCCAGGTATTCTACCTGCGGCATACTCATATCCACAAAGCGCTGACGCAATTCGTCATTGGAGAAACGTTTGATTTTCCATTTCATGGACATTTCGCTGTTGGAAGACACTTCATCTTTCGGGCCGAACATCATCAAAGTAGGCCACCACCAACGGTTCAAAGCATCCTGCGCCATTTGTTTCTGATCTTCACTTCCTGCGCACAAAGCCATCATGATTTCGTATCCCTGGCGCTGGTGAAAGCTTTCTTCTTTACACACACGCACCATTGCACGCGCATACGGTCCGTAGGATGTTCTGCACAAAGGAACCTGGTTCAAAATCGCAGCTCCGTCTACCAACCAACCGATTGCGCCCATATCTGCCCAAGTCAATGTCGGGTAATTGAAAATCGAAGAATACTTCGCCTTTCCGGAATGTAAATCGTCTAACAAATCTTCTCTTGCCGCACCCAAGGTTTCAGCTGCGCTGTAGAGATACAATCCATGTCCTGCTTCATCCTGAATTTTAGCAAGCAATACTGCTTTCCGGTTCAGAGAAGGTGCACGTGTCAGCCAGTTTCGTTCCGGCAACATTCCTACGATTTCAGAATGTGCATGCTGTGAAATCTGTCTGATCAAAGTCTTCCTGTAAGCATCCGGCATCCATTCTTTCGGCTCAATGCGTTGTTCAGCATCTACACGATCCTGAAAATGCTTTTCTAAATCAACAATGTTATTTTCCATATTTTATTCTATTTTTTTGTCCCGAATCTTTTCTTTCCCACAAATACGCAAATGTTTCATGGCGACTGGTAAGCGCCATTGATGAATCATTCACTGGCAGAAATTATCTCATATTCTTTGTTGACAAAACGTTCATTAATACCTTCTATTTAACTGAAACAACTCGTTTCAAAATCACTTTTCATCAAAATTAATGACTACTTCTTCTGTTTCCGGATGTGCCTGGCATGTCAGAATAAATCCTGCGTCGATTTCATCCTGTTCCAAACCGTAATTGACATCCATTTTTACTTTTCCTTTTTCCAGTTTTGCTTTACACGCACAGCAAACTCCTCCTTTACAAGCGTATGGTAAATCAGATCCGTGTTTAATCGCAATATCCAAAACGGTTTCTCCATCAAAAGGAACATCCATTTGAGTAGACACTCCATCCAGTTTGATCGTTACTTTACTTACCGGACCATCCGAAACTTTTGCTTTCTCCGCCATTTCTTTTTTCGCCAGTTGAGCTCCTGCAGTTGTAAACAATTCAAAATGGATCTTTTTCAAATCAACTCCTGCATGCAGCAAGGATTCTTTTGCACCCAGGATCAATTCCTCCGGCCCGCATAAAAAACACTCATCCAAAATCTGCGGATCAATGATTTTATCCAGGAAATAATTCAGTTTTGCGGTATCAATTCTTCCGCTCAAAATCTCTGCATCTGCCGTTTCCTTACTCAGAATATAATATACACTCATCCGGTTCATGTATTTATTCTTCAATGCTTCGAATTCTTCCTTGAAAATAATCGAGCCTTTATTTTTGTTTCCGTAAAGCAAGGTAACCTTACTTTCTGGTTCGGTCATCAGGATCGTTTTCACGATGGACATCACCGGCGTAATTCCACTTCCTGCGGCAACGAAGAAGTAATTCTTTTTGTTTTCAGGTTGCAAATCCGTGGTAAATTTCCCCAACGGAGGCATTACTTCTACTACATCTCCGACCTGCAAACTTGAATACGCATAATTTGAGAATTTTCCGTCCGGAATGGTTTTGATGGCAACTCCCAATTGATTATCAAGCGGACTGGTACAAATGGAGTACGACCGGCGCACTTCTTCCCCGTCAATGATGGTTTTCAAGGTCAGGTATTGCCCGTGTTTGTATTCAAACAGGTCTTTTTTATCTTCCGGAATATCAAAATGCACAGAAATACATTCTGTTGTTTCCTTTTTTAATGCTTTTACTTTTAATGGATGAAAGTGTAACATGCTTATTTTTTAAGTCCTTTTAATAAGAGGTTTGTAATATCGTTTTCCAATTCTTTCTCCGTAATATTCCGGTCCGGATTGTACCACAATTCCACCCAGCGAATGGAGGAGAGAATGGTAAACATGGCTACTGAAACATTGATCGGAACAAATTCTTTTTTGGCGATTCCGTCTTCGATCAACTTTGCGAAACGCGCTTCGTATCCTTTGCGAAGTGTTTTGAAGATGGATAATTTGGGTTCGGGCAGGGATTTCCAGTCGTTATTCGTTACAGCTACTGAAGCCGCATCTTCGACCATCAAACGGATGTGCAGATTGATTACTGCTTTGATTTTGTCTGTATAGGATGTTTTTTCGTTTTCAATCCTGGAAATGTGCGAGACGTATTCTCCTGCAATGCGAAAACAGATTTCTTCCAAAATTTCATCTTTCGATTTGATGTGACTATAAATACTTGCAGCCTCAACGCCAACGCGTTCGGCAAGATCTCTCATAGAAGCACTGCCATAGCCCTTTTCTTTGAACAAAAGCGCGGCTTCTTTGATGATTACATCTCTTTTACTAACCTTCTTCTTAGAGTTTCCGGCCATTTTTTGCAAGTTGTTTTCGTTTCCGTACTGCTAAGGTAGAAAAGAAAACAGAAAAAAGCTAACGAACGTTAGTTTTTAGCTATTAAAAAATGTTACGAGCTTATTTTTTGATAATCACACTTCGTCGATCCGTACATTATTTTTCACATCTCCACTATTGGCATCAATAACTGTACTCAAACCACCAAAAGTATTCACTTCAGCATCATCAAACGCATCCAAAGCTCCTCCTTTTGCAACTGTATGATCATACCCTGTACCACCATTTCTTATTCGAATACTTTTATGAGCCACCGTATTTATTTGTGCTCCGACCGGGCGCGCAGCAGTACCATCATTATTTTCTTTTTTACTCAGAACACGGGCATTACTATACGAGTTAGACCCCAAATTTTGGGCTTCTACAATGTGGTCAATTTCGGGCTCATAGTTACTAGCTGCGGCACGGTCAATCAATTGCTTATTTGAATGATCCGAAATTAATCCGGTAGCCAAATTAGGAATTGCAATGGGGACGACACCTGGTCCGTTTGCCAGGTTACTATTTCCAACTCCTGTATGAATATTAAATGGTCCCCCACCGTAATGAGCAGTTGTTGAGCCGATTCTGCGCGTAACGGTTCTCCATGCATCCGGATTTACCGGTTCATTTCCAACATGAATCCTTCTTTGAACAGGCGCACCACTAGTATTAAAATTACCCAGATTTTTTCCGACATCACTATTATCCGCCATTTCCCGGAATTTACTTTGTATAACGGCTTCCGGGCGATTATCTTCAAAGTTAAAACCGGATTGATTTCCGCCCGGCTTCTTTGAAGCAGTATCTTTCACGGATTGATTTTTATTCGCAGCGTAAGAGTTCATGTATCGTGGTTTTAATTCATGGTATTCAGCTCATTTTCAGAGCAAAATGATAAATATAACCAAGACACCGGAATAAAACCAAATGTATTTACCATATTTTTCTCTTGTGGATTTCCACATTCATTTGAAATCGAATCAGTTATTCAACCCATTCGTTTCATACCCGAAGTGTCGGGTTATCGAAAACTCAGATAGATGATCAATGATCCGATTGCTACCAGCCCCCAAAAGGCACGGTCAACAAAAGCCATTATTCTCCATTTGTATTCCTTCATGATTTCTGTTTGTTTTATTCTTCCGTTTCCTGACACTACAAAGTTAGAGCAAGGTCTTTTCAACACAGTTAACCATTTATGAATCATTCATTAAATCGACGGTTGAAAAATCCGGAGTTTTTAATAGTTTTAAAGTATGAATTTGAAAATCAACATCCGAAAAGAGGAAAGGGAAGATTTCGAAGCCGTTTTCAACCTGATTCAGCAAGCATTTGAACAAGAAGAATTCACCGATCATCAGGAGCAATTCCTGGTGGAAAGACTAAGAAACTCCGAGGCTTTTGTACCGGAATTATCTTTGGTTGCGGAAACAGACGGGAAAATTGCAGGTTACGTTTTACTCACCAAACTAAAAATCATTGCTGATGATCTGAAAGAAACGGAATCTCTGGCGTTGGCTCCAGTGGCGGTTTTACCGGAATATCAGGGAAAAGGAGTCGGTGGAAAACTGATTCGGACGGCGCATCAAAAAGCAAGCGAACTTGGATTTCATTCCATTATCCTGCTGGGGCATTCAGATTACTATCCACGCTTCGGATACGAGATGACCAAAAAATTCGGAATAAAACTACCTTTTGATGTTCCGGATGAAAATTGCATGGTCATTGAATTAAGCGAAAACGCCTTGCAACATGTAAGCGGAACAGTTCACTATCCAAAAGAATTTGAAGGGTGATTTTCTAACTCCTTAACAGTTCCTATCTCAACAAATTTACGTGTCCGACAATACTATTCCGCGGACCGACGAGCGGAGTATACGTTATCATATACTGATATATCCCGTCAGGACATTTTTCTCCCTTATAAGTTCCGTCCCATTTGAAATGCGGATCAGCGGAGAAAAAAAACGACTCTCCCCAACGATTGAAAATCCGGATTTCGAATTCGTAAATCCCGGTGGTTGCAGCTTCGAAATAGTTGTTATGTTCGTTCCCGTCTGGAGTAAATGTATTTGGAATATAAATATACACTTCCTCCGGAATGACGATTATTTTCCAGGTGGTATATTTACAACCATCCGCATCTATAGCGGTCAACAACACGGTATATGCTCCCGGCTCATCGTATGTATGATTCGGATGCAAAACACCCGGCAGGACGGTTCCGTCTCCAAAATCCCATTCGTAGCTCACATTTTCCATTTCCAGCAAATTCTGAAATGTGACCGGTAGACCATACAATACCGGGTTCGTCACGATCCGAAAGTCAAGCAAATCACTATACGGAATCTCAACCGTATTGGTGACGCTGTGACTACAACCCAGCACATCCGTGATCGTCAATGTAACCGGGTAAAATCCCGGATTCCCGAATTGAAAGGAATTAGCAGGACCACCTATCACTTCCGTACCCCCAAAATCCCATCCGTAGGTATACATTACATTATCAGGATCTGCGTCAACGATTAATTCCCGGGTACAATCCAGCTCAAAACTGAAAACCGGGTTGATTTCTTCAGACAGGATATAATTTCCTTCCATGAAGTTGAAACATCCGAATTGGTCCGTAAACTCATATCTGATTGTATACGTTCCGGGTTCAGCCTGATCCAGATTCAGCTGTCCGCCGATCACATTATCGCCCGTAAGAACTCCTCCTGCAGGTTGCAGTTGTAAAGGGATAAATTCTGCTCCGAAACAATACACATTCTGCAAATTCATAGTCAAAACCGGTAATGCGTGCACCTCAATGGTTGTATTTCCAGTCCCGACACATCCGTCATCATCCACATAGGAATAAACCAGGTCGTGCACTCCGACTCCATGCGTTTGGGGTAAAAAATTCAACCCTGCATTAGCTCCATCTATCTGCATTTGTCCACCTGCAGGACTCACCTGAATAACCACTACATCTCCGTCAACACACAAATCAGCGGGAGCTGTAATCACAGGATCCGGAGCTTCTGAAGTAACTTCGACCACTTCCGTTACCGAATTAACACAACCATTGGCGTCCTGATATTGATAGGTCAGATTAAAGGTTCCGGCACCTGCCTGGTTGGGGTGAAACTGATTCGAAGACACTCCCGGACCTGTTAATTGTCCACCAGCAGGAGTTCCCTGAATTGCAGCATCCTGAATCATCACACAATAAGGCGATTCAATATTTGTGAGATTCACTACCGGAATCGGGTGAACCGTAATTGCATCTGTAACTGAACTGGTACAACCCATCGCATC
Organism: Fluviicola sp.; assembly: GCF_030151805.1. Classification (GTDB taxonomy): domain Bacteria; phylum Bacteroidota; class Bacteroidia; order Flavobacteriales_D; family Crocinitomicaceae; genus Fluviicola. The sequence continues at coordinate 13,214 of NZ_JASLCN010000426.1, read as the reverse complement.
GACATAGGTATAGGTAATTCCTGAAACACCTGCTCCAGCTGTCTGCGGATTAAAATTATTTCCCTGCACTCCGTTTCCGGCAAAAACTCCCGTAGCTTGTCCTGTAGGAATCGGCGTTGCCCCAAGGATTACTTCTGGGTTGTTTAAGCACAATTCATCCGGAACAGTCAAAGTCACAACCGGAACAAAATCTTCAATCGTCACGGTAAATACCTGGGCGGTTCCCGCAGCATCCGTTACCCGGCACGTATAGGCTCCGGCACAAAGTTCGGTAGCGGTTTGTGCCGTTTGCAAGGTCGGACTATTCCATTCAAACGTGTATGGAGCAACACCTCCGGCAACATTGATGGTTGCCGAGCCTGTACAGGTCGACGCTGTACTTTGCTGACAATTTGCATTACATAATCCGTAAGTCGGGGACTGGAAAACATTACTCCATACTCCGCCGTCCGAAATCCGCGCATACACACTACCGCTCACAGGAGAGAGCACTGCTAACTGATTCTTGCGATTTGCGGGAATATTCAAAAAAGAACTTAAAGCGGGGGCTGTATTACATCCGTTTCCTGGCAGTGGTACGCATGGTGCATCAGCGATATTACCAAAATCTCCCCAGGCAACAGCGTCCTGCGCAACTCCCTGATCATCATAAACTCCCAGCCAGCTTCCCTGATTAGGAAGCCAGAAACGCCCTGCCGAATTGCAAATTCCGGGTCCCGTAGAATTGGTAATTACTTCCACCACTTTCCCTCCGTTCTGAACGAGCAAATTCGAAGATACAGCCGCAGCTTGTGGTCCGCGAATAATACAGAATCCACCGGGAGGAATCAGTGTACCAACAGGTATCCGGACAGCTCCACCACCCTCAATCGTGCTGTTCCCCATATAATAACAGGAAATATCTATTGGCTGGCACAAATTCGGATTGTAAAGCTCTATCCATTCACCGCAATTCGAGCCCATCCCTGAATTGCACATACATCCGTCAAAAAAATCCGGTGTGACCATCATTTCATTGATCAGGATTGTTGGCCCGGAGTAACTACAAGGAGTTCCATTACAATTCGTATTCAAACTTGTTGTAAATGTCGCAGTCATCTGTGCGAAAGTCCCGCTTGAGAGCAACCAAAAAGTTATCAATAATAAATACCATTTTCTCATAAGGCGGAATACTAGTCTTTTATTTCATTAACATAGAAATACACCAAATGGTTGGTTTGAAAACCCCTCTTTGATTGTTCTGTCGAAGGAATTAATTGATGTGTCGAATTTGTAGCGTGAAAGCACAGGCACTCAGACAGCGAAAGATTTAATTTTTCTTTCCAAAAAAAATCGAATGCCCTTGTTAGCAGATTTGGATTACACCGGATATTTGAATAATATTATTCTTTAAATCTCAAATCTTCAATTGATGGAAAACGCACATTCACCAAAATTGAAATGGTATCATTACATTTCTTCCTTTTTCGCTGGTCTTTTTCTTGCCAATGTAGTTCCCCACTTTGTAAACGGCGTTTCAGGAAATCCTTTTCCGACTCCTTTTTCAGATCCGCCGGGTAAAGGACTTTCATCTCCTCTGACAAATGTTTTGTGGGCATTGTCAAACTTATTGATCGGCTACCTGCTTTTCAGGGCAGGTAAAATCAGTTCCAAAACCATTGGTGCATTGGTCGTTTTCTTTATCGGAGTAGCAGCTATAAGCATTAACCTCAGTATTCATTTCGCGGAAAAGGCAAAAATGTAAGGGATTGATGATGGCACACCTTTTAGAAAGAGAATTGCTGCGGAAATCGTTCTTCGTGATGTTCAGAATTCAATCGTCGTAAAAATGAATGAAGTTATAAGCTTCAAAGCTTTTCTTCCTGTTGTTGTTTGATTTGCCATCCTCCTCATTCCTCCTTCAAAGGAGAAGGCTGAAACCGTATTTCAAACCAGGATTTATGCTCAAACAGAAAAAGTCCCGGATATTCAGCAAATCAGCAACAACCTCTTCTCTCCGGGTTTTTCCTTTGGGGCACGATGCACGCAAGGAAGCACGGGACTTTCCGGATGATCAACTGCCAGGCGCCATAAGTGACCAAGACCTAAACGTATCGGACGTGCATCTGGTTCGACCTGATAATGCAGATCAAAAAAATGTTCACTCAAGAACGATTCAAAGTCCTCATCTGCTCCGTGATACTCTTTTTTGAGTTCATTACGAATTTCCGGAATAAGGACTTTCTGCCGGACTTGCGAATTTGGTACTATTTCACTCGACTCTCCAAAGTAAGTGCATAAAAAGGTATCGGTTGGTACCGGAGAACGATCTACATGAAAGGAATACACATCCGTCGGAAAAAACGGATAAAAATCATCTCTTTCATAGAATTCGATCACATTAAGAGTTGGTGATGCACCATGAGCTTTTAACAGTTTCCAATCACTCAAGAGAATTTCACGGGCAAGTTGTCCCTGCTCACTCAACTGAAGCCCCATCAGTTCGTCTTCTTCAATCACTGCTATGTTTCCGTCCAACTCTATCTTGTCGACAATCTCAGAAAAATCTCCCTTTAGTTTACGGTCCCAGCAAATCGCATTCATTTCTCCCTGAAATGAGGTAGAAACAAGATCCTGAAAATTCGAAACATGGTGAATTTGCTTTTCAACGGGAGATGAGTCTTTCATAATTGTCACTATAACTATTATTACAAACCAGCTTTATTCTTCTGAACTTATCGGGATATTTTTTTCCTGGCAATACTTGTTAATTGCTGATTCGTCCTTCAATATGCCATCACACATTTCTACAAACTCTTTTTCAATGGCTTGTAAGAAACGATCTTTCGTAATGAGAATCTTTTCCACCTGGTCTATAAACTTAGCGAAGTCGGGATTGGCTTTACATAGTTTATCTATGGTTTTAAAATCTAAATCACTGTATCTGGAAGGGAAATGTACTTTCGTTTGATATGGATTTGATGACAACTCAATAATCCCGATTCCGAATGATTCATTCAGTCTTTTCATTTCCTCACGAAGTGTTGGTTCTATTTCAAAAGCCACCAAATATCCATGATGCGCCCAACTCGAATTTGAAACAGCCTGAAAAAAACATTCCTTTAATTCATAATCGGATTTTATTTCCCGTTTAATCTCGTAAGAATAAAGTCTGAACGTTTGTTCTTTGTTTACGGTTCTTTGCAGAGCCTGACTTTCTTTTGTTTTCAATTTCAAAAATGACGCTCCAATCATATCCGGATGTATCCACTTTTGATGTTTTTCACTATTACTTTTCGATTTTTCATGAAAAATTGTTTTAGCGTTAATCCCTTCTTGTCTTAAGAACGTACTTAGCAGAATATGTAAATCACGCTCCTTGTAGTTTTCTGAAGTTGAAACAGATTTAACGATTTGAGATTCTGTGATTCCAGTTAGTACATCCATTCCTATGATATCCTCATTAGCTGCTGAATAGTATAAAAAATGGCGACCACCCATCTTCGATCGCTTCACTCTTGAATCACCTTTTCGGATAAAATCACCAAGTTGTGCCCCGATCGTATCCGTTGGAGTTTTGGCATTGCTCCAATCAATATACTGGTTAGCATTAATCAATTCATGAACTTCCAAATAGGTAAGTGCGCGTTTATTCTCATCTAAAACTTTAAGTATTGCTTCTTTTATCGTCATTTTCATGCCAGGAGGTGAGATATGCTTATTATCATTCAATACTACTCAAAAATCATGAGATACATCCCTCTTTTCCTGGCAGAATATACATTTAGAACTAATTCACAACTAATTGCCGGACACTTCTGTTACCATCTAAAAGTACTGTAACAAAATAAATCCCGGATTTGTATGATGAAAGATCCAGGGTTGTTATCGTTTCTGCAGCCTGGTATGTGTGAACCAATTGCCCGGTAATTGTACTGATTGAAATTTCATCCGCTTGCTCAGGAGTGTGGATGGTTACAGATTGAGTTGCCGGATTTGGATAAAGCTCAAATTCAACCATCTTTTCGGCTAAGGAAGCTGCACGATGTTCGAGGTAATAACTATCCATGTAATTCGGAATCGAATGGCGGCAATTATTGTTCATCAAAGGGATTTGGTCCTCGACAAAATTACAAGCGGTTCCGGCTGATTCTGGTGAATTAATCACACATAATGACAAATGACTCCCATAGCCGATATAGATTTTTCCATCCGGTCCCAATTGCATATTTCCCATAGAATAGTTGTTCTGAGTAAGCACCACTTCACTTGCTGCAATATTTGCAGCCTGCATGTCGTACTGGAAGAAATTTCCCCCGGTAAAAGTCCCGGAAATATATAGAAACCTTCCGGAAGGAGAGAATGACCGACTGTAAGCGTTTCGTCCGATACTCTGTGGATTGGAAATTTCACCTGTTGCATTATTAAAATCAAAAACCTCCGTGCCGAAAGCAAGTTTAGCCCCATTAGCACTGATTTTCAATTGCCCTGCATTGACAGGAGTACTTCCAAGGGTGTAAGTTGTTGCGGAACCAATCCCGGCTGCAGTATGCGGAAAGACATAAAATTCACTGGCGGAAAAATGGTGAACAACAATCCAGTAATCTGTTCCGTTGGCATGTCTTGTACCAGTTATTCCTTCTGCGTAAGCGGTTGCCGGAGCTACTTGTGTTCCGATTTGTACCAAGTCCCCCAACCCATTATCAAGCGACATATCAATGATCGATTCCTTCAAACCGATTGGCATCATAGGACCGCAACCGATTGTATAGAGGTAATATTGTGAAGGAAATCCGTTTCTGGGAATAACCAAAGCTGATTGCACGGAGTTGGAACAGCCTATCATATCAGGTAAATTTCCATTTGGCATTACCTGGTGGTTCCTGTTCCAAACGGCACCACTATAAACACCTACACCGTCATTTCCTCCATTGGAATAGAACAATAAATTTCCGTTTTCATCCGAATAAGAAACACATCCTTCATCTGCAATCATTGCAGAGCCAGTTGTAGCTGTAGGAATTCCGTTATTGAAATTCAAAGAGGCCTGCGAGCCGAAATACCAGTTATTCCAGGCTCCGCCATTTTGAGAATACCCTGTTAAAAGAGTCAAAATGCCTACCAGGAAAGTCACGAGGCGAATTTGTTTCATCATTGCAATACAGTTTTGATTATGAATTATATCAAAGAACGGAAATCTGTATGAAATAGTTTGCTGAGAATCAGTAATTCGTCATACAACTTAATCCATAAATACAACATAGATATTCCAACGATAAAGCATAGATATAGCATCATTTGCACCAATTCTTAACGCTGAAAGAGTAAAAAACAGATGCGGAGAGTGAGGGATCCGAACCCCCAAAGCAAAAAAGCATCCAACTACTGTTGAATGCTTTTTTCGTGGTGATGGAGGGAATCGAACCCCCGACACAAGGATTTTCAGTCCTTTGCTCTACCGACTGAGCTACATCACCGCCTCAATTGTGGGTGCAAAGATAGTAATAGAATTTATTCCTCCTAAGAAAAAGTGATTTTTTTTGTAAAATCAATCCTATCTTTGTCGAAATGGAACAAGAAATCAAATCAGTTGTTGTAGATGCAGGAAACACGCGCATCAAGGTTGGTTTATTTCAAAATAATGATTTACAGGAAGTTCATGCTTTTTCCAATAACGAGTTGGACAAACTGAAATCTTATTTGCTCAAACACAAAAATTATTTGGGAATTATCAGCTCTGTGCGGTCGGATAAAAACACCAAATGGATCAAAGGACTGCTTCCAAATGCTATTTTATTCAATCATCAGTTGGACGTTCCGTTGGTCAATCATTATGAATCTCCCCAAACGCTGGGCGTTGACCGTTTGGCAAATGCCATTGCCGTTGCCAATATTTCTGATAAAAATGCGTTAATCATCGATGTTGGAACCTGCATCAAATATGATTTTGTCCGTTATCCTAAAATGTATGAAGGGGGAAGCATTTCTCCCGGAATTGAATTGCGCTATAAAGCCATGCATGAATTTACAGGAAAATTACCGCTTATCGAGGATCGCATTCAAGGGCCATTTATCGGGAAAAATACACTCGACGCAATGAGAAGCGGAGTGATGAATGGAATGCACCTCGAAATGGTCGGTTTTATCGAAGAATACCGACGACTTTATCCCGAATTAACAATTTTTCTCACCGGGGGCGACAGTCAACATTTTGAATTAGGTAATAAATATGGCATATTTGCCGACGAGAATTTGACCTTAAAAGGATTATTAATAGCACTCTTACATGCTCAAACAACTTTTTCTTCTAGTATTTAGTACTATTTTGTGCTACACATCGTGGACACAAACCACCTCATCCTCTCCATACAGTACATCAGGTATTGGTGAAGAAGGTGGTCTTCCTGAGGCTCAATTCGGCGGGATCGGAAATATTTCCAGTATCGTTTTTGACTCCACGTTGATCAACACGTATAATCCTGCAAGTTATTCGCTGCTTTCTTTCGGACAGCCGCTATTTTCTGTCGGTGTCGCATCAAAACTTTCCACTTACTCCAATGATTTGGGAAGTTTCAAGGGAAAAACGACGGGTATTTCAAATATTACAATGGCCATTCCGATTGGAAAACGCTTTGGAATTGCTTTGGGTTTGAAACCATTTACACGAAAAGGCTACAATTTGAGTCAGCGAGCGTATGCTTACGATGATTCTGCCACGTTTAACTATCAGGGTTACGGATCCACCAACCTCTTATTTGTAGGTTTGGCGTATTCGATTATCAAATCAGAGAAATCGACCCTGAGCATCGGAGCGAATTTCGGTTATTTATTCGGATCTGTTACCAATCAGCGAAGCAGTGTGTTTGATGCAAATAGTCCGGCGGGAGGAGTTGATCTTTCGACTTACCGTTTGAAATCGCTTTATTACTCGTTTGGTGCAAATTACCAGCGCTTTCTGGATTTTGACAAACGTCAGCAATTGTTTATTTCGGCTGTTTATACTCCTCAGATTTCCATCAATTCTTACCTGGATTACGGGTTGTATTACGCAACGGATGTCAACAACCAACTTTCTTATACAGATACGGTTACTTACATCGACAACAACAAAGGGAAGATTGTTTTCCCAAGCAAACAAACGATCGGAGCAGGTTACACGTTCACTCCAAACATCGCAAAGAATCCGAACAGAATGAAGTATCAGCTCGGGATTTTTGCAGAAGTGACGATGATGCAATGGAAATCATATTCAGAAAGCTTCGGAACTCACAGTAACACTGATTTTTCAAACACCTTCGTATCAAAACTAGGCGCTCAGTTCATCCCGAACATTGATATTACCAAAAAGTCCAAAGGAGCTCAGTATTTCTCTAAAATCAAATACAGAATCGGCGGACAATACGGATATTTACCAAATACGATGAACGGAAGACAGTTAAAGACTGCTGCTGTGACTGCAGGATTCGGATTTCCGTTCCTAAGTCAGAAATCAAATTCTTCCATCAACATCAGCTTCCAGTACGGTGGTAACGGAACCGGAAATGCTGCGGATTTGAAAGAGCGATTCTATTCCATTAACTTCGGAATTATCATCGCGCCTTCTTCGTATGAAAGATGGTTCAGAAAGTACAAACTCGATTAATGAGAAAGAACCGGACATTCGTTTATCTGTCCCTGGCATGTTTCATGGTGTTTGGTTCATGTGTTAATGATCTGGATGAGATCAAGCAGATCACATTCAAATCAACAGATCCCGAGCAAAAAACGGAAGAACTTTTCATTCTTCAGACCGAAGCAGGGTTTCCGCAATTTAAATTGTATGCTCCCTTGGCAGAAGCTTATTCCAAACCGGAACATATCACCAAATTCCGCGAAGGAGTAAAAGTGGAATTCTTTGACTCGGAAGGCGAACTGGAATCCATTCTCACGGGACAATACGGCGAGATCAATGAAACGAAAGGCAACATGCGTGTTCTGGACTCTGTCCAACTACACAATCCCGCCCGCCAGCAGACAATGTATACCGAAGCCCTTTACTGGGATCAAAAAGATAGTCTTATCTTTACAGACAAAATGGTCATGATCAAGAGTCCTACAGAATTGATTTATGGAAAAGGAATCCGCGCCAAGCAAGATTTCTCTTATTATGAATTCTTAGAACCTCAGGGCCGCATTTCAATCAACAAATAAAAAAGAAGCATGAAAACATATAATCGCATCATGGAATTGTTTTGGTTATCAGTAGGAATCATTGTCATTATCATGGTTACCATTATGTGCTTAAAAGAAAGTTTCAGCAGCTGGGCTGTTTACTACGTGTTCGCGTTAATGGCTCTAGGAACTTATTTCATGAGACGTTTTATGAGAAAGCGTATGGAAAAACACCAGGCATTTCTCGAAAGTCAGAAACAGAAATAACCGTTCAACCTGAAGAACAGGGCTTTCAACTAATTTTCAGTTCATTAGAACCTCATATTTCGTATTTTCGTTTTACCAATACACTCCGGGTTAAAATGAAGCTCCTGAAGGTTTTTTACCTACTATTTTTAATTTTCTCTCCACTTGTTGTTTGCTCTCAATGGAATTTGAGCGGAAAGGTAGTGGACGAAAAAAAGCTTCCCATTCCTTTCGCGAATGTGTATGTCAAAAACAATACGGATCTGCGCACCCAAACGGATGAAAACGGAAAATATTCCCTGCAGCTATTCGACGGAGAATACTTCATCATTGTAAATGCCACCGGCTACGTAGAACGGGAAGTTTACGTAGTGATTTCAAACAAAGGAGCTGTAAAGGACATTCAGCTCTTCCCGATCCGGATCAACGAACTGGAAGAAGCGGAAGTTTCTGTCAAACGAACCAATCCCGGAAGAGAAATCATGCTCGAAGTAGTGAAAAAGCGGGATCAAATCAATCCGTGGTCCTATCCTCACAGCACGGATGTGTATATCAAAGCTACAGAAACCATTACCCGGAAAGAAAAGGAGTCTACCAACAAAAACGAGCAGCAATATTCCGATCCGTTTGAAGAAGAAAAGCGCAAAATGGCACAATTGGCCGGAAATATGAATATTGCGGAAATCCAGCTGAAACGCAATTATGCATCTGCAAATAAAGTCAAGGAAGTACGCAATGCTTATGAATTACGGGGAAACGACAAAAATCTGTATTACACCACCACGGTCAAATCCAATTTCAACTTTTTCGAAAACTTGCTCCACCTGGAAGATCTGCACAGTACGCCGGTCATGAGCCCGGTATCAACACCCGGAATTCTGTCTTATCGTTACAGGCTGGAAGCCCAATACGAAGAAAACGGCAGGAAGATCCATAAAATCAAGATCATTCCGCGAATGAGCTCCACTTCTACGCTCACCGGTTATATTTACGTGGTCGACTCCCTTTGGCTGATCCAGAAACTGGATTTGACAATGGAAAAGGGAAACCTGTTCCTCTTCGATTATTTTTCCATTCACCAGGAATTTGATCTGCCGGGAGATTCCATGTGCGTGCTCCGCGAACAAGTACTTGATTACGGGGTCAAATACAAAAATCAAGCTTCCGTTTGCAAAACTTTAGCGCAATTTTCAAATTACAATTTCACGCCCAATTTCCCTCCGAAATTCTTCAACAACGAATTAGCCGTAACCACTGAAGAAGCATATGAACGCGATTCAACATTCTGGAAAGAACAACGAACCGTTTCACTGACTCCCGAAGAACAGCGTTTCATCCTCGTTCGCGACAGTATCCACGATGCATTGAACCGGAAAGAATACCTCGATTCCATCGACAAAGTCTTCAACAAGGTTACTTTTTTGAAAGTTATCTGGTTTGGAGTGGAACACCGGAATCGCCCGAAAAAAGTACAGTGGTCCATTAATTCCCTAGCAGCGATTCTCAGGCCTTTATATCCTGCCGGACCTCGTGTTGCTCCCGGTTTCAGCTACTTTAAGAAATGGAACGATCAGCGGACACTCGATATAAATACGGAAATTTCTTATGGATTCCTGAATCACGACATTAAGGGAAATATCAACGGAAATTACCTCTACAATCCCTTTAAACAATCCCGGCTGAAGGTTGGATTTGATCACGATTTCGACGCCATTGTCTCTTACGATGCGATTACGCAAATCTATAAGCGGAGTAATTTCATTGAAGCAACGAAACTGACTATCGGGCAAACACAGGAATACCTCAACGGATTGTATGTGGATGTGAATATTGAATTCTGTGAACGAAGATCAATCAACGGATACAAGAAAATGGGCTTCCTGGACAACGTGATTCCCAATGACGATTTCAAACCGTTTCAAGGCTACCAGGCATTATTGGGAGATATTACCATTACGTATACTCCCGGACAAAAATACATGCGCGAACCTCATCGCAAGGTAGTTCTGGGATCCAAATGGCCTTCTGTTTATGCGTACTACCAGCGCGGAATCCCGAAATTATTCGGAAGTGATGTCGACCACGAATACGGATTACTTGGAATCTACCAGAATTTTCAATTGGGAACTTTGGGAACTTCCTCGTATCACATCAAATCGGGAAAATTCCTGAGCTCCAAAAACCTCAAGGATGCCGATTTCAAATACCAGCGAAGAAGTGATCCGATCTGGTTTTCCAATCCGCTGTATTCCTTCCAGGATCAGGATTCCTCTCTTCCTTCCCGGGATTATTATATCGAAGCACATTTCATTCACCACGACAATGGTTCGATCATGAACAAGATTCCTTTCATGAAAAAAACAGGAATCGGGTTGGTATTCGGTTTCGGCGCTTTGTATGTGGCACAATACAACTGGAAACATTACGAAGTATTGGCCGGGATCGAACGGAATTTTAAATTTTCGAAAAGAAGATTGCGGATTGGAATTTATGGTGTTTTCTCAGATGGAAATCACATCACACCGCGCTGGACGGGAAAAATATCCTTTGCTGTGCTGGACGATCGGAATATGAAGTTTAATTTTTAAAATGGTTGAATTCCTGTTTTTTGAGCGGGAATTTTTTGAAGTTGTTTTCGGAGTGGAAATTATAACATGCTACAATCATTCAATCACCCCCAATTGCGTTTACTACAGGATATTCCGCAAGGTTGAATTTTGACAAAGTTACTATATTACCATATTGTTAATTGATCGCTTTATTATTGAAAACCCAACTCTAAAGCTCTTTCGCCCAATCAAACAACCTGATAAAAATGAATATTTTCTGGTAATTCCTCCAATTCCTTTTCAAAGTCAAATCTACTACTTATCTTTGCACCAGATCTTTGATATAACTTATGAAGAAAGGTGGAGGGACAGGCCCTGTGAAACCTTGGCAACCTGCCGTTTCAGTTACAATTGTAAACGAGAAGGTGCCAAATCCGATCCGGACAAATTTGTCGGGAAGAGATAAGTTGCATGTAGTTTTTTAGACTACTTCCCTACTTCATAGTTTGCAAAGCAACTATAAAAGCTATGAAAGACATCAAGCAATTACTGAACGAACGAATCCTCATTCTCGACGGAGCAATGGGAACCATGATTCAACGCTATAACCTGGAAGAGGAAGACTTCCGCAAAGGCTGGTTTGAAGATCATCCACATAAATTAAAAGGTGATAACGACATTCTTGTACTTACACGACCGGATGTCATCAAAGAAATTCATGCACAATACCTCGAAGCAGGAGCTGACATTATCGAAACAAACACCTTCGGTGCTACAACGGTTGCTCAGGCCGATTATCATTTGGAAAAAGCGGTTTACGACATCAATTACCATGGAGCTAAAATAGCACGTGAAGTATGCGATGAATTCACTGCGAAAAATCCGGATAAACCCCGGTTTGTAGCCGGTTCGATGGGACCAACTACCAAACTGGCTTCCATGTCTCCCGATGTAAACGATCCGGGATTCCGTGCCATTACTTTCAACGAACTGGTTGTTGCGTTCAAAGAGCAGGCAACCGGATTAATGGACGGAGGGGCTGATTTCCTGTTGGTAGAAACCATTACCGATACGCTGAATTCAAAAGCAGCCATGTTTGCAATTGATGAATTATCCGAAGAGCGCGGCATTCAAATTCCGATCATGATTTCCGGAACCATTACCGACCAGAGTGGAAGAACCTTAACGGGACAAACCACCGAGGCGTTTTTGGTTTCCGTTTCACACATGCCACTTTTGAGCATCGGGTTGAATTGCGCTTTGGGAGCTGATGCTATGCGTCCGTATTTACAGGTTTTAGCAAACCAGGCACCTTTCGCTGTGAGTGCACATCCGAATGCAGGTTTACCCAACGAATTCGGGCAGTATGACGAAACTCCCGAAATGATGGGAGTACAAATTGAAGGATTCCTTCAGGAAGGGCTGATCAATATTATTGGTGGCTGCTGCGGAACAACTCCTGAACATATTCGAACCATGGCTGAAATTGCAGCTAAATATTCACCCAGAAAAATCAGCGAAACGACAAACGCATGAAATTCCTACGTTTATCAGGCTTAGAAGCCATCACCATTACCCCGGAAAGTAATTTTACCAATATCGGCGAACGGACCAATGTTACCGGATCGCGTGCTTTCCTTCGGATGATCAAGGAAAATGATTACGAGTCGGCGCTTTCCGTTGCCCGCGAACAAGTGGAAGGAGGTGCGCAGGTCATCGACATCAACATGGATGAGGGGATGATCGATGGAAAAGAAGCCATGGTGAAATTTCTCAACCTGATTGCTTCCGAACCGGATATTTCCAGTGTTCCGATCATGGTCGACAGTTCCAAATGGGAGATCATCGAAGCCGGATTGCAATGCATTCAGGGAAAAGGAATTGTAAACTCGATTTCACTGAAAGAAGGTGAAGAAAACTTCATTCACCAGGCAAAACTGATCAAACGTTACGGTGCTGCTTCGGTAGTCATGGCATTTGATGAAAAAGGCCAGGCAGACAGCTATGAAAGACGCATCGAAATTTGCGAACGCTCCTACCGTATTTTGGTAGACGTTGTCAAATTTGCACCTGAAGACATTATTTTCGATCCGAATATCTTCCCTGTTGCGACAGGAATGGAAGAACACAACAACAATGCCCTGGATTTCTTCCGGGCTACCAAATGGATTCGTGAAAACCTTCCGGGAGCACATGTTTCCGGTGGAGTTTCAAACGTCTCCTTCTCGTTCCGCGGAAACAACCCGGTGCGTGAAGCGATGCATTCCGCATTCCTGTACCATGCCATCA
>NZ_JASLCN010000391.1 GCF_030151805.1 Fluviicola sp. | reverse complement strand
AAATGTACGGATGCTCCCCACTCTTTCTTCGGAACTCTGACCAAAGAACAATGGGGAATGGGAATGTACAAGCATTTGGATCATCATTTACAGCAATTCGGAGTATAAAATGGAATTCATAGATCAGGCATTAGACGATTACTGCTGCGAACATACAACGGCAGAATCCGCATTATTGGCAAAACTGAACCGCGATACGCACGTAAACATCTTACAGCCGCGTATGTTGAGCGGACATTTCCAGGGACGTCTGTTGAGTTTGCTTTCGAAAATGATTCGTCCGGAGCGCATTCTGGAAATCGGAACATACACTGGTTATTCGGCACTTTGCATGGCTGAAGGATTGACAGAAACCGGGAAAATTATTACACTGGACATCAATGCTCAACTGGAAGATTTTGTCCGTTCGTACATATCAGAAAGTGATTACGCTTCGAAAATAGATTACCGTATTTGCAATGCCATGGAAGAAATTCCACAACTTGACGAACAGTTTGACCTGGTTTTCATCGATGCGGATAAAATGAATTACATCAATTACTACAACCTGGTTTTCGACAAAGTGAAACCGGGAGGATATATTTTATCCGACAACGTGTTGTGGTCCGGAAAAGTCGTTCAAACAGAAGGGAAAATCGATAAAGACACGCAATTACTGAAAGATTTCAATGAGTTGATCCACCGGGATGAGCGCGTTGAAAATCTTCTGCTTCCGATCCGCGACGGGATTATGATTGCCCGTAAGAAGTAACTAAAAATGGAGAGTTTAAATGAGCATTGAGGAGTTTGTACTGAACTTGTCGATGTAGAGTTGAAATGCATTTGAACTTTTCAATTCTCCATTTTCAATTAGCCTATGTTGGTCTGATCACCGTTTTTTCTTTTTCCAGTTCTACGTCGTTAGCTTTGCTTTTCGATACGAATTTTCCTTCCTTGAATTCGTAAGTCAACAAATCGTAGCCCCCATAAAGTGCACTCGTTCCTTCATTTTTGAACGGAAGAGCTATTTTCAGAACTCCTGTAAATTCCTTTCCGTTGACATAAAAGGTCAGAATTTCCAGGTTTCGCAGAAACTTACTGTATTCCAAAAACACATCATCCGTTTCCACCTTTTTACGGTCTGCAACATAGTAATGAACGACTTTAAAGGTATTCTTGTTTTCGATCTTCTTTGGAATTGCTTTCGTAGTCAGGAGCAATTTTTTCTTTTCCGTAACAATGTTTTCCGGACAAATACTGAAATAACTTCTCCCTACTTTTTCCTCCTTGCAACCTGATTGCGCGAAAAGCGCATGGGAAAAGAAACTGCTTAAAACCAGGAAGCAAATTTGAATACTGAATAACCGAACTTTCATGAATTTGATTTTGTTTTTTTAAATGTAATGATAAACGCAGACAATCTGCTCATACTGCTCCTAAATTAGAATTCAGACTTTTTATGTAAGAAAATATTGTGCCAACCTTCGGCTGCGCTCAGCATAGAAAGTTCAATGGTTGAAAAAGTTCAACAGAGAATGGAAAAGTTGTTTATGTCAAATACATTTGAACATTTTATCTCTCATCTGTGAGAATCAGGAGATCCGGGAGATTTTTTTCGCAACAAAATGAAAAAAAGAGTAACCTTTTCGCTGAAATTACGATATAGTCATTTGGGCATAATCTTTGCCTGCCAGAACTGTATTTATAAATCGTATGTGGAAGAACTACTTATTTATTGCGGGAATTACGTTGGTTTCCATTCATTCATTAAACGCGCAGGAAGAAGATCCGTCTTGTTTGCCCCCATCCAAAAAAACACTCAAACTGATTGAAGCCGGAAGAAATGCTCCGGACGCGAGAACAGCTGCTGAAAATTTCAGTAAGGCGATGGAAGCTGAGCCGGATAATGCAACCGCTTATTTCGAGTTTGCCATGTATGCCTACAATTCAGGAGTGAAAGCTTACGAAACATCCGCCAATCCGGCAACCGGTGACCGCAGTTTTCAGCGGGCTGAAGAATTGTTTGAGAAAGCAGCGGAACTGTGCCCGGATTATCATTCCGACATGTATTATTACCTCGGCGTAATCAATTATACGCAGGAACAAAAAGACATTGCAACCAACTGGTTTCAAAAATTCATTGCATTTAAGAATCCCGATAATTCGCGTTACGGAGCTACGTATACCAAACAGTTGAGCGATGTAAAAGCGCTTCTCGTAACTGAAAAAGAAGAAAAAGACATGTTGAGCAATGTGGTTCCCTTCAACCCGAAAAAAGTTCCGAACGTGTCGACAGGAAACGACGAATATTTCCCGATGATTTCTCCGGATAACTTATTGATGTTCTATACCCGCAAACAGGATTTGAAAAACCTCGGAGACATCGTTTCCAATGTACAGGAAGTTTACACCTACTCTATCCGCACGGATGAAGGTTTGTCTTTCGACGCCGGAAAAGCTTTCCCGAAACCGTTTAACAACGGAACATTTCAAAGTTACGGTGCCGCAACGATGTCTGTCGATAACAAAGAAATGATCATCTGTGCCTGCAAAAAAACCGAGGTGAAAGGACAAGCTTACATGAATTGCGATTTGTATTCGACCACCTATCAGAAAACAGGTCCAAATCCTTCGGATTATCAATGGTCGGAACTGATTAATTTAGGTCCGAAAATCAATACTCCCGACGGCTGGGAAGGACAACCTTCTATGTCGGCTGATGGAAACACCCTGTTTTACACCGCAAACCGCGCAAGCACCAGAGATAACGATGTATTTATCGTGAAAAGAAATACCGACGGAACCTGGGGAGCACCACGACCTTTCGACGAAATCAATACAGCCGGAAAAGATAAGAGTCCGTTCCTGCACCAGGATAGCGAGACGCTTTACTTTGTTTCCGATGTTTCGGACGACCGCAAAGGAGTTGGAGGCTTGGATATTTTCTACATGCGTGAAGAAAACGGAGCCTGGAGCAAACCTAAAAATATCGGTTACCCGATCAATTCCAAAGAAGACGAATTGGGTGTTTTCGTTTCAACAGATGGAAAACTGGCTTACTTCTCTTCCAAACAACAGGGAAACTGGGATATTTACGGTTTCGAACTGTATGAAGAAGCGCGCCCGAAGCCGGTTACGATCATCAAAGGAGATTTGAAAGATCCGGAAGGAAAACCGATTGAAAATGCAACCATTGAAGTTTCTTACGAGAATTCGGAGAAAGTGGAACAGGTTCGTGTGAACGGGAATGACGGGAAATTTGCGGTGGTTGTGAAAACAGATAAACCGCAGGATATCATGGTTTCCGTGAAAAAAGAGGGAGCTGCTTTCGACTCAAAACTGATCACGAAAGAAGAAATCACGAAGAAGGAGAATCGTGTGAATAACAAACTGGAAGTAAAAGAACTGAAAGTGGGTGAAGCGTACACACTGAATGACATTTTGTATGATTACAACTCGGATGTGCTTTCAAACAAATCGAAATTCATTTTACGCGAATTTGCACGTTTCCTGAAATCAAATCCGACGATTAAAATCATGATCCAGGGACATACCGATAGTGACGGTGACGACGCAAAGAACTTAGATCTTTCAGACCGACGTGCCAAAGGAGTAAAAAGTTATCTCGTTTCCCTTGGAATTGAAGAAGACCGACTTGAATCAAAGGGTTACGGAGAATCCAAACCAAAAGTTGCCAACGATACAGCTGAAAACAAAGCGAAGAATCGTAGAACGGATTTCTTGATTCAGGGAATGTAATTTTTAAGGTAAAAATGAAAAAGTAAACGTTTAAAAGATAGAGTCATTTTGAAGCCGGAGGAATCCGGCTTTTTTGTTCATGCTAAACTTCAACTCCGCTCCCCTTCTCGATACATCCCGACTGAAACGTCAGGACACTCGAAGTGACGGGAGCTTGTTCAAAAGTAAAAACGGCATCCCGAAACTACTCAATGTCCTTTTCAACTTTACCATTCTCCATTTTCAATTATTGATTGATCACCTTAAACGTCGTTCTTCTATTCTTTTGGTGCAATGCTTCCCGCTCCGCTTTTACCTTCAGAGTTTCAATATAAGCTTCCGTCAGTAAAACAGGCTTGCCTTCCGCATTCAAAACCGGTTTCTTATCCGGGCCATACAATTGGTTCGGCTGCGTTTCACCATATCCTTTCGGGATCAGGCGCAACGGGTCAATTCCTTTTGAAACCAGGTAATTTACACAGGATTTCGCTCTACGCTGGGAAAGATCCAGGTTGTAAATATCCTTTCCCCGTGCATCTGTGTGTGAATTGATCTCTACCGAAATGTTGTTGTTCAGCTCCAGGAAATCGAATAACTTATCCAGAACTGCCTGGGAAGCCGGTCTCAATTTATCGGAGTTGAAATCGTACTCGATACCTTCAATCTCAATTTCATCCTGTGGAATCGGTTTCAGATAAAAATCTCGTGTGATGCTGGTTGTTTGTGTGATTTGGTTGGTATTTACACTTGTTGCATCCGCAAAATAATTCAGTTTCTGAGCCTTGATAAACAATTCCACACCGTAATTCAATTCCTTTTCGTAGAATCCGTTTGAATCTGTAACGATCGTGTAAGGAGGGAAAACTCCGCGTACATCCTTGAAGGTTAATTTCGTATTCGGCAGGATTTCTTCCGTTTCCTTGTTATAAGAATATCCGCTCAAATAAATGTGAATCGGTTCATTCACCACTTCGTAAATGTCGTAACAGCTTCCGCCCTTGCATGGTTCACGGTCGCTGGAGAAAAATCCTTTTGACAAACGGGAATCCCACATCATGTACGCATCATCTTTACTGGAATTAATCGGCATTCCCAGATTTGCAGGAACACTGAATCCCTGTGTTTCCCGGTCATAAAGTGATTTGAAGATATCCAAACCTCCCATACTTCCATGTCCGTTTGAAGAGAAAAACAAAGTCGATGAAACTTCATGAAAAAACGGTGTTACCTCATCCTGATCCGAATTGATCAAAGCTCCCAGGTTTTCCGGTTGACCTTGCGTATTTCCGGCTGAATCAATGGGAATTTTCCAGATATCCATTCCCCCCAAGCCTCCCGGTCGATTAGACGAAAAGTACAATGTACGCCCATCCATGGAAACATAAGGCTGAATGCTTTTGTAGCCAGGATAATTTACGGAAGAATCCAATTTGTAGGCTTCAAAGAACTTGAAATTGATCATCCGGGCCAGGTAAATATTCTGTTCTGTGCGTTTTTCTTCGCTCCAGCGGGTATAGAAAATCACGTTGTTGTTGTTGAACGAACCTGCACCGTCATTTTGCGCACTGTTCAGCGGGCGACCAAAATTCGTTGCCTGCGACCAGGTACTGTCTTCCTTCAGTTCTACCCAATACAAATCGCACAAATATTCCGATTGCTGTTTTTCATTCAGGATCACTCCTCCTGCTCTTGCCGACGTGAACATCAATTTCTGATCCTTGTCGAAATACATCGTTGCAAAACTCGCTGTTCCTTTATTGAAAATCGCTGTATCGGCTAATTTTACACTGATTTCACGTGTTTTATGCAGTTCTTCCTTTGCCAGATGACATCCGGTCATGGAAACCTGAGCGGCATGAATCAATTCATCGTCTGCTTGCGGAGAACGGATATAATCTTCAAATTTTGTAATCGCTTCGTCATACTTATTGTTGTTCATATAACTCTGCGCCAGGTAATAACTGTCGTGTGGATAAGCTTTTTCGTCTGCCGTGCTTTTCAAATGTTTTTCCGCATTCGGGTAATCGTGCATCCGGTAATAACACCAGGCCACCTGATGATGTAAATATTGCTCCAGCGTCACTTTCAGCGTACTGTCAACTTCTACTTTTGGTTTTGAAGTCAGTTTCCGGTTCGTAACCTGTATTTCATACGGATAAACCAGGGTTGAATTTGCCACAGAATCCGACAAAGCCAGTTTGTATTGTTCAACGGCATTCACATAATCCAATTTCTTGAAATGCTCATCACCCAAATAGATATACATTTTTTTTGATTGCGCCAGTGATATTCCGGATATCACTAAAAACAACAAACAACTGATCGTAGATTTCATACTAACAACGAAATATTATAAGCGCGGACAGATTTTGTAATCGGCCGGTTTTTGTTTTTTGTGGATATAGGTAAAGGACAATTCGAATCCTCCTTTGCTTTTTGAAGCTGCTGTCAATGATGAAATATTGAAATCATACGCCACTTTTATAATGAACTGTTCTTTCTTCACACCGATCGTCGCAATCATAGCGTCTTTTGCCCTGAAGATCACTCCTCCCAAAACATAAGCAGCGCTTCCCTTCATAAAATAACCTGCTTCAAGTGCATAAGTCTGCTCGTGAAATTTCTTTTGATTCATGATCAGTACTTTTGGAATGAGGTAGAACAATTCCGTGATATTTATCCGTGTTCCCAAATGCGTGTACATCCGAAGCGGCAATTTGGTTTCTCTTCCGAAAAAGGATTCGTTCGGCTGCGTTAAATTGAATAAGGAAACACCGATAAACGGATTCAGTCTTGCTTGTGATTTGGAGTAATAATACAAAGCACTTGCATTCAACATCGGAATAAACTTCGACTGAGCACCGAAATCTTCTCCGGAAACAATTGTTTGGTCAAACTCTCCACCATTGTTCAGCGTATACTGATTATTGAATGAAAGCAGCTGGTACTCGATTGATTTTTGCGTAACACCACCTTGCAATCC
>NZ_JASLCN010000374.1 GCF_030151805.1 Fluviicola sp. | reverse complement strand
ACGAAGTATTTGTTTTGTGATCAGTGATTTTTCACAGTCCGAATTAAATAAGGAAGGCTTTGCAAATACCGCCCGAAAACACGATTTGGTTGCGCTTGGTGTGAGCGATCAGGGCGAGGGAAATCTCCCGAATGTAGGCTTTGTGCGTTGGATCAATGCAGAGACAAATACCACTAACTGGATTGACAGTTCTTCAGCGGTTGTGCGAAGAGATTACGAGAAAAACTACCGACTCCGGAAAGAACGAAATGAAAATTTCTTCCAGCAATTAGGAATAGATGCCGCTTTTTTTGAAGTAGGCGATCATGTTTATTTACCCTTGTTACAACTATTCAAACGCCGGAAATGAAAGGAATTCTGACCATAATCGCATGTTGGTGTCTGTTCGCAGTCAATGCACAGACAAAGCGCGTATTCTGGAAATCAGATTCCGTGCGCGTGGGAGACAAGGCAGAATTAACCATTTTGGTTAAAAACAAACCGGCAAAATTTGATTACAATCCGATTTCGGGTATTTTTAGTTGTGAAGTGATCCACAAAGGAGAAACACTCTGGAAACCGGGTGGAGAACTGGAAATAGAATCCTTCCGGGATACCACATACACGCAAAAAGGAATCAAATACTGGAAAGGCGTTTACACACTCATTGCCTGGGATTCTGCCAAATACCGTTTGCCTGATTTATGGATCTCCTGGCAAGATTCCACCTTTTCGTTTCATGCTCCGCATCTGCATGTCGGATTCGTGAAGAAGAAAGTGAAAGAAGGAATTGATGAAATTCCGATTGAACCGGAGAGCGATTCCTGGAGATTGCTGAAAGATTATTGGTGGGTTTTGCTGATCGTGGTTTTAGGTGTTACAATCGCAATTCTCTGGAATAAGCGCCGCAAAATCCGGAAATCAGAAGAACTGAGTTTGAGGGAGCGAACCTTGATGGCAATCAATCAATTGCGGAAAAAGGAAGATTGGCTTCACGGAAAGATCAAATCGCATTATGTGGCTTTTTCAGCCGTTCTGAAAATGTACCTGAGTTCCCGCTACGAGTTGAACCTGATGGAACGGACCACGAGTGAAACCATTGCTTTGCTGAAACTCAAACAACTGGATTTTGCCATGATCAAACGCATCGAAGTCCTTTTGAAAGAAGCGGATATGGTGAAATTTGCAAAAACCGAACTGGATGAGATTCATGTTCGCTCGAGTTTATTGCGCCTCGAAGAAATAGTCACAGAATTAAGCCCCCTGGAAATTCCGGAATGAGTCGTTACTTCAATATCTGCTTTTGGGAATATGATTTCTACAAACCGCATCTGCTCTGGCTCTTGCTGGCAATTCCTGCCTTATTGTTTTTGTGGGAATATCTGCAGAAAACCCGCGTCGGTCAATTGAAGTATGCAAATTCCGAACAAGAGCAATTGGCGTATTCCATCGGCTGGGTGAGATATATCCGCTGGGGAATCAATACCTGTTATGCGCTTTCCATGGCTTGCCTGGTTCTAGTGTTGGCGGAGCCATACAACACCTCCATAGATCCTCCGAAAATTGATTATAAGAACGGAATTGATATCATTCTGTCGATTGATGCATCCGGTTCCATGTTGGCGCAGGATTTCGACCCGAATCGTTTGGAAGTTGCCAAACGCGTTGCCAAAAAATTTGTCGATTCGAGAAAAGGAGACCGCGTTGGTTTGGTGGTTTACGAAGGAGAAGCATACACGGCTTGTCCGGCAACCTTGGATTACAAACTGCTGAAAAAGCAAATCTCGGATATTGAACCGGGATACCTCGAACCGGGAACGGCAATCGGAAGTGGTTTGGGAGTTGCCGTAACACGACTCAGAAGCGACAGTTTGCCTTCCAAAGTGATTATTTTGCTCACAGACGGAAGCAGTAATACCGGCCCGGATCCGATGGAAGCCGCCGCACTTGCAAAAGCGAAGAAATGTAAAGTATATACCATTGGTGTGGGAGCAAACGGAATGGCGCCAACTCCGGTAAATACACCATTCGGAGTCGTTTATCAAAACGTGCCGGTAGAAATTGACGAAGCCATTTTAAAAGAGATCTCACAATTGACAGGTGGAAAATTCTTCCGGGCAAAGGACGAAAAATCACTGGAGAAAATCTATACGGAAATTGACCAGTTGGAAAAACGAAAGATGGAAGATCAGCACTTGGCTGCAGAGCCGCCTCTGACGGTGTTCCCGTTTTTTATCTGGAGTATAATATTTTCCCTGGCAGCATGGGGAGCTCAACGCCTGAAATTCAGATTGGATGACTAAACAGCTTTCTACATATCAGCATTTGGTGAGATTATTACTGATTTCAGAAGGAATCTGGTGGTTTCTGGTTGTGATCTGCTCCACTGTTTTACCATTCGATCAATGGGGAATGTACCTGCTTCATCCACAGATGCTTTCACTTTGGATGATTATTCCTGCTTTCGCAGCGTTGACCTGGTTTCAGTGGCACTGGAAGTCGGGAATTTATCAGAAATATTCCGGATTCGGTTCCACCAGGATGCTGTGGGTGAAATTCGAACCGGTAAAAGCATTTCTACACTACTTTTTGCTGAGAAGCACCTTCTTTTTTGTCGTTCTGGCGATGGCGCAGCCTGTTTCGGGCTTCCGGAAAGTCAACGGATCGAAACGGGTTTTGGATCTGGTAATTTGCCTTGATATTTCCAATTCGATGAACACCAAAGATATGGGCGATGGCAGTGTAAGCCGCTTAACTGCCGCGAAACAAGCCATCGGGGAATTGCTGAATCAGTTGAAGGGCGAACGGAT
>NZ_JASLCN010000369.1 GCF_030151805.1 Fluviicola sp. | reverse complement strand
GAGAATCACCATCAAATGGATTGGCATCATAGTAATAGATTCTAAACAACTCTGTTGGAGGTAAATGATATCTATTTCTGTAATTATTTACTTTCTGAATATGCTTGAAGCAGTAAGAGACGAGGTTTTTTGCCATTAATTCAGGGGTATCGTCTGGATCAAACCCCATGATGTATTTGTATCGGCGGATAAAAAATCCCCCGTCAATCAGAATAGCAGTTTTCATAGAAGTAGGTAAAAAAAAGTCCAAAGTCGGTATTTGTCGCTATTAATCCTTTAGCAAACTAAAGGTGACGAAATTCCGCTCAATGGACATTATCTAACTACAAAAATACTCAAAATAATCTTTCCAAACAAGTTTAGATCGGACAAAGGAATCGTTATTTGTCTCATTATCCATTTTTTACAAGGATGGTTAGATTTTTTCAATCCTTGTGATACAAGAAATAAAAGGCTTCGATGTTGTCCAGATAGGCTCCGTCGAAGCCTGCGTTTAACAGCTTTTGTGTATAGGAATCGCTGTTTCCGTAAATAATTTCCTGCCACTCATCTTTCCAGAATTTAACCCAGATTTCATCCTTGTAACCATCGTATTTTTTCTTCAGCCAAAGCGGATGGTGCAATCCCCAGGTTTTTTTCCAATAGTAGCGGTACTTTTCAGCCGACCCGATATTCATGTAAGAAATCACCAAACGCTGTGCACCGTTCTGCTTGGTTTTCAAACTCGCCACATCCGTTGAAGTCAGTAATTCATCCCCAAAAAACGCATCAATGATCACCACATCGAAATTGGTTTGCTGAATAGCAGAAAGGAAACCGGCTTTATCGGAATAATTATCCGTACTGATCAGATAAAGGTAATTCTGTGCCTGGGCAAGCGTTTGAATGTTGTTGGTGTTTTCGTGGTAAACGACCGAAGGAATGTATTTATAATCGTAATTCGCATTGAAGCGCGGAAATGCAATGAATTGTTCTGCATTTGCAGCCTGAAATGCATCCGGATAGTTGGAATCATCGGATAAATAATCGGCAACCAGAACTTTCAATCCGGGGCTCACTTTTCGAAGCATATTCAAGCGATATTCATCAGGAGCATAAGAACCGTTGTTATAAAATAGTTCCTCTACACCAAAACCATCAATCGCAGCGATAAAATCTGAATTGACCGCATTTTCCGGATCGGTATTCTGAAAAAGAACCTCTTCTCCGTTTTGAGGAATCAAAATAAAATTCGGATCCTGAGCTCTTGCGTATTTACTGATTGCAATGATAAAATCCTGCATTTTTACTCCTGCTTTCTGGCTTTTTTTCTCTTTACAGGAATAACTCAGGGAAAGGATTCCGAAGAGTAAAATGAGGGATTTTTTCATAAGCTTAGATTTCCGATACTTCAGAGATAACGTTCCAGGTTGCTTCTGCTGTATAATCCCATGAAAATAAAGTCGCGCGTTCGATGCTTTTAGAAGCGAGTTCGGCTTGTTTTTGTTCGTCGGAAGCGAGGTAAATCATGGCTTTGGAAACTTCATCTGTGTCGAACGGATTGACATAAATAGCTGCATCTCCGGCTACCTCAGGCAAGCAGGTTAAGTTTCCGGAAATGATCGGAATGCCGCAGCGCATGGCTTCCACAAGAGGAATCCCGAATCCTTCGAAATAAGGAATGTAGGCAAGTGCAAAAGCTGCACCCATGAGTTTGTTCAGAACGTCGAAAGAAACGTGCCCTGAAAATCGGATGCGTTTTTTCAATTCCCCGGAAACTTCCGGAATGGAAGAAGCTTTGTTGGACCACAAACTTTCACCCACAATCAACAAATCAATATCCGGATTCACGGCTGCGAATTTCCCGAATGCTTCAATGAGTCTTCCCACATTTTTGCGCGGATGAATCGCACCAACGAAAATGAAGTAGGGTCTGCCGTCCGTTTGTTCTTCCCGAACGTTCTGAATTTCTTCCATGCTTAATGGAACAAAAGACTCGGAAGCGCCATTCCATGCTGTGGTAATTTTGGATGGAGAAATACCGTAGCATTTCACAATGTCTTGTTTCGAATAGTCGGAAACGGTGAGAATATGTGTTGCTTTTTTCGCAAATTTCGGAAAGTATTTGCGTAAATACTTCAACGGGCTTTGCGGAATATCTTCCGGGTGGTGTTCGAAATTCAAATCGTGAATCACCCCGATTTGCGGAACGGGAGATTTCAACGACAAGTATCCGTCGGGAGAATAAAACACGTCGATATCGTATTTCTTCAATGCTTTCCGGATGGAATGCTCGAACCACCAGACAAACAAAAGGGGATGCCGTGCCGGAGGGAACAAAACCACCGGAGTGACGTTTTTCCCGAAGACAAATTTTTCATCAAAAGGCCGGTCGAAAAAGAAAACGAACTCGTGTTCAGGATGGGCTTCAACCATCCGTTTCACAACTTCGTAGGTATACCAACCGAAACCTTCCATTTTGGAAGACAATAAGAATCGTGTGTTTATTCCGATACGCATTGCGCCGAAGTTACAAACTCTTGGTAAAAGGAAAACCGAATCGGGTAAAAATTAAGAAGGAGCTGTACGACATCGCACAGCTCCTTCTTTAGATTTGGTTAGTTAGGTAAGTTGTAGAGATTATCCTATCCGGCAAGATAGAATGTTAAAGCAGCTGTAGGTTCGACAAAAGGAGCTACATAACCATTTCCTCTGATAATAGCGTTTACATCCATGAATCCGCCAGGTGCAGGAGGACTTACATAGTTTTTTCTTGGTGAGTAATAAGTGACAATTCCGTTAATGGTAAAATATGGAAAATTACTATATGATGGAGACGGAGACGTATTGTTGAGAGGATTTTGGAAACATCTGATCTCTAAATTATCATGATAAGTTAATCCCGTGGAATAAAAGTCGTTTACAGTATTGTTGAAATACCAGGTGCATCCGGAATTATACAAGCTATACACATTAACAGTAGCAACAGTATAGGTAACAAAATTGAATTGAGCAGCATTGAATGCGGTGTAATAGACTAAGGCTTTGCTTTGATCTGCGGATGCCATTCTGATTTGATACATTTTTCCTTTTTCTCGCTTAAAAGAGAAGTTCTTCCACTCGAAATCCAAGGCAACTGCTGATTGGGATTCTTTTTCGTCAAAAAGAGGTTTGACATCTTTTTCATCCATTTTGGTAGAGTTAACTTCTGCCATCACAATTTTTGTCTGCTCCAACTTGGCAACATACTTTTTTAGAAATGCTTCATCATTTGAAGAAACTTTTAAGGACAAATACCCGTTTTCCGGATTCTCTCCCGGAATTTTAGCAACAGCTGAAAACTTGTAATCAATTTTTCCAGGTGACTGGTTTTCAGATTGACCGATTGGTTTTTTTGTGATTTCTTCTTTCTTACACGACGATAAGAAGATTAAGGACATTGCCATCAAAGCAAGCCCACCTTTGAAGGTGATTTGATTTTTCATTTAGATGATTGTTTGAATTAATTATGGTACAAAGATACGAAATAAATCGACATTTTGATTAAATATTAATCTTTTTTTGATCAAAAAATATCAATTTAGAATGGTTAAAAATAAGATTTCCCCTCGTTTTAATTCGGATTTCAAGAGTAAGCCAAAATATCTTAAAATAATAGGATGCCTTCTTTCCAACTTTTCCTAACTTCGTACCATCTTAGTGGAAATGAAGAATAGCGTTAAATACATTTTGCAAAAAATAATGGGTTTAAACACCTATTTGTATGTGTTCGCGCTATATAAGATCAAAACGTTGCGTTCCGACAAAAAGGAAAATGACTTTTTTACTTTTCTGTCTTTGTTGAAAGACGGGAAAGGAGATGTTTTGGATATTGGTGCGAATCTGGGAATTATGACAGTTCATTTGGCGAATAAACTGCCGAATACGACCATTCATGCCTTTGAGCCGATGCCTACGAATGTGAGTGTTCTGAAACGGATTATCGCAAAATTCAAGCTGAAAAAGACTAAAATTCACGAAATCGCGTTAGGGGATGAATCCGGAACGGCGAAAATGGTTTTGCCGGTAAACGGTCAGACTGTTATGCAGGGATTGAGTCATATCAAACACGAAACGATTACCGAATGGAACGAAGGCCAGGAAGTGGATGTGAAATTGGACAAGCTGGATAATATTCTCAATGGCCAACCGGTTCAGGCGATCAAAATAGATATTGAAAATTTTGAATACTTTGCTTTGAAAGGAGCAACCCGTATTATCACCTCAAACAAACCGATTATTTACGCGGAACTTTGGAATAACGAAAACAGATCCAATTGTTTTGAATATCTGAAATCGTTTAACTACTCCATTTTTGTTGGAGAAAATAATCAGATCGTTCCATTTGATTCTTCTAAACACGACACACAAAATTTTATTTTCATCGCAGAATAACCCCGGCTAATGCAAAAACTGTTTTTAAGAGGATTAGGCATTACGCTGTTGTTAAACTTACTGGTGAAACCTGCTACCATTTTCCTGGTAGATATTAAAATGCAGAATGAATTGGGTCTCGATTCTTACGGGATTTTCCAAACGATGCTGAATTTTACCTTCCTGTTTTCAATGCTTTTGGACATGGGAATCACCAATTTCATGACCCGGATGATTGCACAACATCCACACATGATTCATAAATACGGAAACCGCTTGTTTACCTTCCGTTTAATCCTGGTTTTCATTTATGTGATCTGGACGGTTTCTCTCTTCTTTATTCTGCGTTTTCCGTATGAATGGCTTTGGGTTCTGGGGGCATTGATTATGCATCAGATCAGTATTATTACGGTAAATTATGTTCGCGCATACACCGGAGGTTTGTTGAAATTCGGACTGGATGCAGTGCTTTCCGTTGTGGAACGAAGCGTTTACTTTGTGTTGGGGGGAATTTTAATGTACACCACATTGGTGGAACCGATCACGTTGAAATGGTTCGTTTTTGCTTTTGTGAGTTCTTCCGGAATGTCTTTGATTGTGGCAACTTTCATTTATCTTCGGATTGTTGCATTGCCGCGCATTCATTGGGATTCGGATTTTTTTAAAGCCATTTTCAGACAGTCTTATCCCTACGCAATCCTGGTAATTATCATGATGCTGACATCGCGTCTGGATGCGGTTTTCTTAGAGAAATTACATCCGGAAGGAACGGTTCAGGTTTCGTATTACACGCAAAGTTTCCGTTTGCTGGATGCCTGCTGGATGTTTGCGGTACTTTTCGGAAGTATTTTGCTACCGGTTTTTTCACGCGTTCTCAAAGACAATGGTTCTACAACCGGAATTATGACCAGTGCGCTGAATATTCTCTTTTCAGGAGGAGTTTTGATGATTACACTGACGATCGGAATCAAGGAATTTATCTTCAATAACCTCTACCAGGATGCGAATTGGTTTTCGTACAATGCATGGATTTACCATTCCATTACGTTTGTCCCGATGTGTTTCACGGTTGTTTTCGGAACGCTCTTAACTGCAAACGGTTCGTTGAGAACCCTGAATCAGATTGCTTTGTTGTCTTTGATCACCATGTGTATTCTGAATGTGATCCTGATTCCGTTTTTCGGAGCGGTAGGAGCAGCAATTGCTTCCCTGGTGGCACAGTCCGTTTTGGGAGTGTTGCAGTACCTGGTTGTACGCTACCGAATGAAACATCGGTTGGCGGCAAATACCTGGTTGAAGCTCCTGATTATGACAGCGTTAATGGTGCTGTTCATGTTCCTGGAGATTCGTTTCCACTGGAATGAATTGTATTACATTCTTGGAATCGGACTGCTTTGGATTGTGTTGGTTTTCGGTTTAAAGATCATCGACGTGGTTCAGGTTTTGAAAATGCTCGACAACAAGAATAAGGTAGACTAGGCGGAAGCATCACTTTCAAGTCAGAACAAACCTCCATACTTTTAAATAGGAATCTTGTGAAAAAATATGGATAGACATCCCGCAGTGGCGGGACAAGTCGTGTCTATTAGCCCAATCACAGCAAGAGCTGCGTGATTCAAAAACTTTGCGTTCTTTGCCGCTTTGCGTTTAATTATGATGGTGATTAACAAACGCCGGGAAGCAAAGGAAGCAATGGGTTTAATCGTGGAAAATTCAAAATCACTTAACTCCTGTACAAGTCATAATCTTTTAAATTTGTGCCACCGATTTTATCTCGCAACCTTAAACTTTGATTCCGTTTCGCGGGAAGAACGGGAATTGAATTATCTTTACATTGCATGAGTGAAAATAAAGAGATTCTTGTTACGGGTGGAACTGGTTTTATCGGTTCACACACAGTTGTAGAGCTATTGGAATTAGGCTACACTCCGGTCATTTTCGATAATTGTTCCAATTCTACGAAAGCAATTGTAAAACAAATCAGTTTAATTACCGGAAAAGAATGCGCTTTTTACGAAGGTGACATGCGCAACAAAGCATTGCTTCGGTCTGTTTTCGAGAAACATGCGATTCAGGGAGTGATTCATTTTGCAGCATTCAAAGCCGTTGCGGAATCGGTGGCAAATCCTTTATCCTATTACGATAACAACCTGGTTTCGCTACTCAATTTATTTACATGCATGGAGGAATTCCGGATAGATAAATTGGTGTTCTCTTCCTCATGTACGGTTTACGGAGTTGAAAACAGCATTGAACCGTTAAAGGAAACGATGCCAATGGGAAAACCGAATTCACCTTACGGCTGGACCAAGTGGATGGCAGAACAAATTCTGGTTGACGTTGCGAGTAAAAGCAGTCTGAGACCGGTGATTTTGCGCTATTTCAACCCGATTGGTGCACATTCCAGCGGAAAACTCGGTGAATTGCCGAATGGAGTTCCGAACAACGTGCTTCCTTACATTACGCAAACGGCAGCCGGATTACGGGAAGAACTGACGATTTTCGGGAACGACTATCAAACGCCGGACGGAACCTGTGTCCGCGATTACATTCATGTCATGGATGTTGCGAAAGCGCACGTGAAAGCCCTGGAATTTTCTCTGGAATCCGGATTGGATGTGTTTAACCTGGGAACGGGAAAAGGAACTTCCGTACTCGAATTAGTGAAGATTTTTGAACGATTGACCGAAAAACCGTTGAACTACACGTTCGGACCGAGAAGACCCGGAGATGTGGATGCCTTATATGCAGATGTTTCAAAAGCGCAGAAATTTTTGAATTGGAATACTCAAAGAACCATTGAAGATGCTATTTTAGATGCCTGGAAATGGGAACAATACCGCTTGGAAAATGAAATTTCTTAAACTACTCGTCTGCCTTCTTTTCGCGATTCAGGGATTCGCACAGCCGGAAGGGAAAGATTCCAATTTCGTTTCAAGACACCGTCCGGGTATTTTTTGGTACAACACGGGCTGGCGACCTGCGAAAGTGGGAAAATTGAGAAAATACGACCGTTTGATCGTCGATGTGACGTATAATCAATTACTCTTGTCGGGCGGTTTGAAACAAAATGCAGCCCGTTCTTTTGGCTGTAACATCAATACGATGTGGGATATTCCCATTACGAACGGAAATACGGTTTCTTTCGGAATCGGATTGGCATACAAATTTCAGAAAACAGGCCCGAAAGGACTTTTCTTCAAAGACAATACCGACTCATTTACACGCTATTATGCGGATTCAAGTTATAACGATTACCGCAAGAACACGTTTGGAAATCACATGTTGGCTATTCCGATAGAATTTCGTTTCAGAACACCGAAATGGCAGCATTTCAAGGTGCATATCGGGGCTTCTGTCGGTTATCGCCTGCAAACTTTTCAAAAATTGTGGATGAACGACAAACATCATGCGTTCAAACAACGGGACTTTCCGGATGTCAACAATCTGGTTTACGGAGTTCACCTGCGGGTCGGAATCCGAAATCTGGCACTGTTTGCCGATTATACCCTGGCAAGGCAATTTAAAAGTGATAAGAGCGACAAGATCAACTCGTTAGCATTTGGACTTTCTCTTTCGATTTTTTAGAGTACATTGTCAAATAAAAATTCATTTCACACATTAGAAAATCGTTTATCTGACTAATTTTGTGGCATGCGCAATTTGATTGCTTTTTTCAAACGATTTCAGATCTTTTTGGTCTTTGTGTTACTCCAGACAGTAGCGCTTTCGGCGTATGTACAATACTCTGATTTTGCGCGTTTACAGGTGTTTTCCAGCGTGTCCAAAATCAACGGAGGTCTTTTTGAAGTACGGAACGCAATCACGAAGCATTTTAACCTGGAAAAAACCAACCGGAAACTGGAATGGGAAAATGCGCAGTTGAGAGCAAAACTCAAGGAATCAAATTACCAGGTCGGGCGCGATTTCATTCAAATTGAAGACACGAATTACCACCAGCAGTACAAGTACATTGCTGCAACAGTGATCAACAATACGTACGACAAGCGGAACAACTACATGACGATTGATATCGGTAAGAATCATGGAATCCAGAAAGGGTGGGGAGTGATTTCTTCCAAGGGAGTTGTCGGAATCGTCCATTTGGTAGGTGAATCTTATTCACTGGTAAAAACCATTCTTTCCAAAAACATCAATGTGGACGTAAGCATGCGCGATGGCGGTGCATTCGGATTGTTGAAATGGGATGGAGTGAATCCTAAAATTTGTCAGGTTACAGGAATTTCCAACGATATTACGATTAAAAAATTCACCAAAGTAATTACCCGCGGAGGATCGGGAATTTATCCGAAAGGAATTCCGGTAGGAGTGATTACGAAACGGAAGTCCATTGAAGGAAAACCATTGTGGGATTTGCAGGTAAGAATTGCAGAAGATTTCCGTACGATTCAGAATGTTTACGTTGTTAAAAACGTGATGCTGGAAGAACTGCGTGACCTGGAGAAGAAAATACCTGTAGACAAAGAAGAGGAGGAGTTGTAAGTGAATAGTTTTGTATTAAATAGCATTCGTTTTGTTTTGTTTGTACTTTTTCAGGTACTTATTCTGAACAACGTGGAACCGGGATTGGGATTGTACATCATGATTTATCCGCTGTTCATTTTCATGCTTCCGTTCCAGATGGGAACTGTTCCGTTGATGCTCTTAAGTTTTGTATTCGGATTGGTCATCGATTCATTTTCCAATACCTTTGGTTTACACGCTTCCAGCGCCGTGGTAATGGCTTTTTTTCGTCCCATTATTTTCAAATGGCTTTCTCCCAGAGATGGTTACGAAAACGTGGAATCGATCAGTGTTTACTCGATGGGAGGACGTTGGTTCCTTTATGCCTACGGAACCTTGATATTGATTCATCACACCTGGTTCTTTGCCATCGAATCGTTTAAATTGAATGAATTTGTGTGGGTCTTACTGAAGATCGGGTTAAGCGCGCCAAGCTCATTTTTATTAAGTTTATTGGTACAATTTATTTTCATCTCTAATAAAAAGGCAGTACGATGAATTTGGACGGAAGAAAATACGTCATTCTGGTATTTTTCATTCTTGTCGGGTCGATTTATTTGATCCGCCTTTTTTTCATGCAGGTAGTCGATGATTCCTGGAAACTGAGAGCACAGGAAATTGCTGAAAAGCGAAAAGAAATTACTCCACCCAGGGGAATTGTCTTCGACCGGAATGCGAAGAAAGTAGTAACAAACCGCAGTTACTACAACCTGATGATGAAAGAAGAAGAAATCCGCGATTTGGACACGGCAGCTTTTGCAAAACTGGTTGGTTGGACCAAACAGGAAGTGAAAGACCGTTTCTACCAAATCCGCAAAGGGGAAGGAAAATACCGCAATCCGAATACCGGAAAACTACAAGAGAATTATCAAAAACAGCGCGCTTATCCGTTTATCAAAGAATTAACGATTGATGAAATTACCCGGATTGCTCCGCATTTGGAAAAATATCCCGGATTTTTTGAAGATCTGACTTCCATGAGAAGCTATCCGTATGCCGGAGGAGCAAATATTTTCGGGTATCTGAACGAAGTTTCCAAAGAAGAAATAGAAGAAGATCGTTTTTACAGACCCGGAGATCAGATCGGAAGAGCGGGAATAGAACGTTATTATGAAAAACAGCTTCGCGGACAGAAAGGAATCAAATACATTGTAACTTCTGCCTTGAACAATGCGATCGAATCGTATGCCGGTGGAAAGTATGATACGTTGGCAGAACAAGGACCCGCTTTGCATTTGGGACTGGATATTCAATTGCAGGTTTACGGTGAAAAACTGATGCAAAATAAGCGCGGATGTATTGTTGCGATCGAACCGAAAACCGGAGAAATCCTGGCCTTGGTTTCTGCTCCGAGTTTCGACCCGAATATCCTGGTAGGAAGAAGAAATATCGGGTTGAATTATCCGAAATTGTTGCTGGATGAAGGAAAGCCCTTGTATCCGAGACCATTGGCTGCGGAATATCCTCCGGGATCTATTTTCAAATTATTGCAGTCTTTGATCGGACTTCAGGAAGGAGTCATTACGCCGGAATCCGGGTTTCCGTGTACCAAATCCATGGTTGGATGTCACAATCATCCGAATGCAACGAATCTTGCCGACGGAATTAAACATTCCTGCAACCCGTATTTTTATTATGTCATGCGCCGCATCATTCAGCAGGGAAAGAAGAAATCCATTTTCGCGGATGCTGAACTGGGTTTGAATGAGTGGTATGATTACATCATGAGTTTCGGTTTGGGAAGCCAGTTTGAAACAGATGTTACCGGAATGCGTTCGGGGTTGATTCCGAATTCGGCTTATTACGATAAGTGGTACGGACACAATACCTGGGCATTTTCAACCATTCGTTCCATTTCGATCGGGCAGGGAGAGGTGAAGGTAACGCCGCTTCAAATGGCCAATATTGCTGCAATTATTGCGAACCGCGGATGGTATTACACCCCGCATTTTGTGAGATCAATCGGGAACGACGGACCGCTGCCACAATTTAAAGTGGTTCATAAAACGAAAGTTGATCCGGTTCACTATGCAACGGTTGTGGAGGGAATGCGCAGAGCGGTTTATGAACCTGGTGGTACTGCAAAAAAATCCCAGGTTGAAGGAATGATTGTTTGTGGGAAAACCGGTACAGCACAAAACCCGCATGGGGAAGATCACTCGGTATTCATTTCATTTGCTCCGATGGATAATCCGAAAATTGCCATTGCAGTTTTCATTGAAAATGCAGGATTTGGTGGTGTTTGGGCTGCCCCGACTGCCAGCTTAATGATGGAAAAATACATTTACAGAAAAGTAAAAGACAAGGCGAAAGAACAAATGATCGTCTCTGCAAACCTTTTGAATATTAAGGCGAAGCCCAAGAAAAAAAAGTAAATGAGAAGAGAAGATTCATTGACCCAGCACGTTGATTGGTGGCTGCTTTTGATAGTAGTCATTATGTTAGGTATGGGAATTGCCAATGTGTATTCTGCCGCTTATAACCCGGATCATCCGAATATTTTCGACTTTTCTCAAAAATATGGAAAGCAGATCATGTGGGTCGGAATCTCCATTTTTCTTGGATTCCTGGTCTTTCTCATTGACTCGGATATTTACCGGAAGTTTGCTATTCCGATTTATCTCTTCTGTTTTTCGCTCTTAATCGTTGTTCTTTTCACACCGCCGATTAACGGGGCAAGAGCCTGGTTGGGAATTGGCTCCCTGGGAATTCAACCCGCTGAGTTCATGAAAATCGGAACGGCGATCGCACTTTCGAGGTACATTTCAACGGTAAACGTCAAGAGCCAGAATGTACAAACAGTCCTGATCGCTTTGGCAATTGTCATGGTTCCGATGGTATTGATTTTGCTTCAGCCGGATGCCGGAACCTTTGTGGTATTTACGTCCTTTTTCTTCGTCTTGTACCGGGAAGGAATCACCTTTGATCCTTTGGTATTGAAGGTCGTGAATGTGTTTCCGGGAGTTCGTTTCAAGGAAACCTGGGTGGGAAGTCACTTTATCCCGATCTTATTCTACGTTGTTTTCCTGTCGATAGTAACACTTTTGATGAGTGGAAACAAATACGAATTCACGTTCATGCGGGGTGTTTTGATTCCCGGATTTTATGGAGTCGTCACGGTAATCACTGTTATTGCCCTGATTGCTTATCTGGTTTTGCGCTGGGTTTCCTCCAAGCGGGATCACAGAAGAGTTTTGTTGATCATTATTGCCGGTTGGTTATTGTCTGTCGGAGTATCTACTGCGGTCAACTTTTCATTCTCCAGCCTGGCTCCTCACCAGAAAGACCGGATCGAATTGGTTCTCGGACTTCGAAAAGACGATGACGGAAAAGATTACAACCGGAATCGCGCCATGGCAGCCGTTGGTTCAGGCGGACTTTTCGGAAAAGGATACAAAAAAGCAAGTGTTGCCAGCGTGCGTTCCAATCACGTTCCGGAAAGTGAAACCGATTTTATCTTCTGTCCGTTGGCGGAAGAATGGGGATTCATGGGAAGTTTGGCAATCGTCATTTTGTTTATGGGAATGCTCTTCAGGATCATTGTTATTGCGGAACGGCAACGTTCAACCTTTAACCGGGTCTACGCGTATTGTGTCGCCATGATTGTCTTTTATCACTTTGCCGTCAACATCGGAATGAACATCGGATTGGCTCCGGTAATCGGAATTCCCTTACCGTTTTTTAGTTATGGTGGATCATCCCTGATGTCCTTCTCCATGCTTTTGTTTATCCTGTTGAAACTGGACAGCCAGCGCAGAGACGTTCTTTTTTAAGTGAAAATTGAGAATGTAAAATTGAAAAGAAAGCGAAGCTTTTGATAAAAAACAAGCGGTAGCGCAGTTTACTTTTCAATTCTCCATTTTACATTTTCAATTTTGAATTATTTTGGGTACTCAATATCTTCTTCGAGTTCGTCGTCGTTTTTCTTTTTCTTCTTCACTTTCTTCCATTCAAAGGTATATTCCAAAGAAAGAATGTGTTCGTGATAATTATTCTTCGCATCGAATTTCTGTCCGAAATAATACGTCAGGCTCAATTCGTTTGAACCCGGTAAATTAAAATCCAGCGAAGCACCATATCGGATGCGGTTGAATCGTTTTCCGTAAGGCCCGAATACAGGATTGTAGAAAAACTCGGTTGAAAGTTTCGGAGTAATTTTTGATTTTTTAGACCGATTCCATTCAACATACGGTTTGATTCTGAAAGAAGGATCCAGGTCGCCGCCGGTAGTGACAAATCCACCGATATACATTTGGTAACGCAAACGTGCTCCGAATTTGAACTGATTGATTTTATGTCTGAAATCGGCATTGAAATTCAGCCGGTGACTGTTTTCATAATTTCTGCGTTCGTCATAATTCGTTACAATCCGGTACTCAATGGATGGTTTGAACCAACTCAGTTTTCCGTATTTAAGACTGATCTCCTGGTACAAAGTCGTCAGCTGACCGTAGTCATTCAAACGCATATTGGTGTTCAGATTGGCCTCTAAATCATGTTTGAGTGGGCGTGTAACTCCTGCGCTGAACCAAAATTGTCCTCTGGTGCTTTGTTGTTGCTGACTCCAGGCGGAGAGGCAGAAACTCAGGAAAAGAGTAAGAAAGACCGGGGCTCTCATTTAATTTCTGATTAAGGTAATCGTCCCGATATCTACATTTTCTTTTTTGCCGATGGTTATTTTCTTGCTGACAACTTCCAGGGTGTTGTAGTCATCATCGTTATTCGGAATATTGTTTCCCGGATGAAAGATCTTGCTGTATCCGAAAATGGTATATGTTCCCGGCTGCAAAAACTCAAATTTGAATGAGCCGTCGTATGAAGCTTCTATTTTATCATTATACATGGTATTTCCTTCCCCGTAAATGATGTATAAATCTTCTTTTGCTCCGGAATAAGTCACGGTATCCGTACAAAGTCCGTTGATATATAAACGTTCGTGAACAATAACGTTTCCTGAGATTGAAGCGCGACCTCCGTCACCCTCTACTTTTTTGCATGCTGAAACGGTGGAAAGGATAATAATGCCAAAGATTAGTTTTTTC
>NZ_JASLCN010000314.1 GCF_030151805.1 Fluviicola sp. | reverse complement strand
TTAAAGAACCAGCGATAAGGAAGGCTCCAATCAACTACCGCTTTGAAATTATAAGTTGTATACGGTTGATTGGATTGTGTAGACAATGAATTAAAAGGAACATTGTAATTAAATCCACCACCAATTTCTGTTCTCAACGAGTCACCGTTATAATTCAATGAAATATCCGATCCGATCCCCGTATTTCTCGTATCGTTATTAACTGAATTAATTTGATTCATGGAAGAGGTGAAATTTCCGTTCGCATTCACTTGCAGATTTAAATCCTTCACTCCTTTCATTGGAATTCCGGCACCCGCCCAGTAATAAAGGAAATCTGAACTTTTTACGTTAATTGCCTGTGAAATGGATCCTCCGTTAGGTCCGAATGTTGTATTCGAACTGAAGTTATCTTTGATATGGGAATAACTGAAACCGGAATACATATAGAAACCGCTTAATCCCTTCCAAGTATTGAAATTTCCATTGATACTGTGGGTGTAATTCGGTCTCAACCCGGAATTACCGATTTGAATAAAGTTCGGGTTCGTATTGTTCAAAACAGGTTGTAACTGATCAATGGAAGGTAAACTTGAATTGGTGTTATACTGAATCATTAAACGAGTCGTTTGACTGAACTTGTATATGAATACGATACGTGGCAAAACATTATTCAAATCCTGCTTGATCAATGAATCCGTGTACATATTTCTATTGTCAATTGAGATGTTTCGAACTCTTGAACCAACCGAAATTCTCAACTTCGGATTTTCGTAGATTAAGAACGCTCCTAAACGGTTTTGTTGTCTGTCTGTTTTGAATCTATTGGAAAACAACGTGTCTACATCAACATATTCACCACTAACAGGATTCAATGTTGTTTTACGCTGACCATTATTATTTTGATAAAATTCGTAATCGAATTCCAGTTTAAATCGTTTTCCCAATGGCTCAAAGTAATCTACATAAGCTGTATGAGCCATCGAATTACTTCTGATTTCTTTTTTCTGATCAAATCTAAGCCCCCCATTCGATGTATTCGTAATCGCATTCGTATCAGAAGAAAGTAAATCACCATTCGATTGATTATCCGTTCCCACAAAATTGTATCGGGCAATCAATTTTCTGTTCTTCTTCTTAAAATCCTTAAACAACCTGAAAGTTGTGTTCAGATTAGACCCTGTTGCTTTACTGCCATTCTTAATAGTTGTAAATCGTGTCAACACGGTATCTTCTGACAAGAAATCCGTTCTGGATAAGGTATTTTGGTCCGTAAGATTATACTGGAACTTTGGCTCCAATTCAAAACGTGTCAATGAATCGATTTGCTGCGAATACTTAACACCTATTTGATGCTGCATATACGATTCTTTCGTATAACTGTTCAAATCCGTTGTATAAGTCGTATCTGTCAATAAATACTGAGATCTGCTATTTGTTTGTGACTTTACTTCGTATTGATTAAAAGCGTAATTCAAACGAACTTTGGCTCCTTTTTTAAACTTCTGATCCAAGTAAAAACCGGCTTTAAATGTACTTGGAATACCTTCATTCTCATTCATACCGCTCCCACTATACGATTGTATATCGTCATTTTCAGCCATCCAATCTCTTCCTTCAGACAACCCGAATTTAAACAAATCGCTACCGTTGATATTTGTCTTCGGCGTATTGGATCCTAATGCATAAACTGCCAGTTTCTGGTTTTTATTATAGGAATTTATCAACATCTCTCCCTCATAGAATCCCCTATTGGGAGTTGTAAACTGATTGAGTCCACCGGCGAGATCGACCTTTCCAAAATAACCTTTCTTGGCCTCTTCTTTCAGTTTTAGATCGAGAACCTGAACTTTCTCATCGCTCCCGTCTTCCGCATCTTTTTCATAAACTTCAACAGTCTGAACCCCTTTTGCTGCAAGGTTTTTCGTGGCAATCGTAGGATCATTCCCAAAGAATTCGTCTCCGTCTACAAGCACTTGCCCAATTTCTTTTCCTTGATTTTTAATTTTCCCTTTTTCATCAATGGTCATTCCGGGAAGTTTCCGGATCAAATCTTCCACAACTGCATTTTCTTTCACTTTGAAAGAATCGGCTACATATACTAAGGTATCTCCCCGATAATAAATCGGATTTCGATTGGCGTAAATAAGTACTTCATCCAGAGCAGTACTTTTATCTGGCATTGCCAGAGTATCCAGGATAAATGCGTTATTTTCCTTCGACCCGAAGAAGAAAGATCTGAAAACGCCATAATCAGGATGGATTACAGTAAATTCAATCGTGTCGAGCGGAAGATTGAATTCCATATGACCGTATTTATCCGATCGTTTAAAATCCAATAAAACAGAATCACGAACCCGTTTCACAATCCCCACCGCATTCCTTACAACAGTTTGTGAATTCGTGTCTATTATATTTGCCTTGATTTGCATATTTTGAGAATACCCCAAATAAGAAACCAGGAAGAAAAACAGAAGTACAATTTTTTTCAATTTCCAAAGTGTTTAGATGATACAAAATTAGACGGAAATTTTTGGGTTTAACAAAAAAAATGCGAAACGTTACACAAACGAGATGAATGGCTAAGAATATAGTTCAGCGGAAGAAATAAAAGCGGGAACCAAATCGGTCCCCGCACACTGCATATCGTTAAGATAAGGATTGATGATGGAACTTAAAACTTAACGACTTGCCTCACTTCCACTTCCGTAACACGTTTCGTGCTTCCGTCTCTATCTACATATGTCCGGTTTACTAATCTACCCGAAACAGC
The DNA here is from genome assembly GCF_030151805.1 of Fluviicola sp. Lineage (GTDB taxonomy): Bacteria > Bacteroidota > Bacteroidia > Flavobacteriales_D > Crocinitomicaceae > Fluviicola. The sequence goes on along the minus strand of NZ_JASLCN010000314.1, from coordinate 2,632 downwards.
CAGCTGATTTCCTTTCCGGCAATAATTCGTTAAAAAACTTGCCGTATTTCCCCAGGCAAACATCCGGTAAAACAAAGCTGTATCCGATTCGGTTTTCTTTTCTTGCTTATCTACTGCGAACTGAAATCGGGCAACCATAGAACCGTTTTCAAATGTGGTGATGGTGGCGTCTGATCCCAGACGCCCCACCAGGGTAACTTGGTTTCTCAACATGTTCTACAGAATTATCAAGTCATTCACCTCGATCTCCGAGAACATCTTCCGCTCACCGGACTCCGTTCTATAAAAACGGCTCACCAACCTACCTTCCACCGCCACATTGATTCCTTTTGTGCACAGCTCTTCCAAAACACTTACCCATCTTCCGAAGGCCGTCATTCGATGCCAATCTTGTTTTACCTGAAGATTTCCTTCCTTATCAAGATAATGTTCTTTAGTAGCAAGAGAAAAATTGACCACTTTTCGTCCTCCGGGCAAAAGGCTCACCTTCGGGTCTGAACTGATTTTACCAATAATGTTTACGTGATTCATATGCAGAATCTGATTTTCTTTAATAGTAGTATTCATAACCTTAAGAATTAGCTGTTTCTTGTCTTCTTGAACTCAACAAAACGAATTCACTTAGCTCTATTTCTGTTGTAAACCGTTTCTCACCTTCCTTTGTTTCATAAGTGCGGTTAACGATTCTTCCTTCGATAACAACTTCAGAACCTTTGTCTAATATTTTCTCCACCCGGTCACACATTTTTCCCCATGCAATAACCGTATGCCATTGAGTATTGTCTACCCAATCACCTTTCTTATCTTTGAATCGCTCATTGGTAGCTACTGATAAGCGGGTTTTCTTTGCTCCCGATTCAAAAACCTGGGCTACAGGCTTGGCTCCGATGCGACCAATTAAATTCACTTTGTTTTTTAGCGTGTTCATCTTTGTCTGTTTTAAACGTTTGTAAAATTTTGATTCGATTGATTTTCAACCGATTTGATGTTACAAAGTTGAAACAGGTCAAAATTCATTTTCGGTTATTATCTAATTACTGTCGACTATTTTTCGTTTACAATCAATTAAAATCGTTTTTTAAATTGATTATCAATAATTTACATAAAAATGTTTTATCTGATTTTTGCATCCTGAAATCGGATTAATTTACCTTGATCCTCATTTTGAGTATTCGTTTTGTATTAAAAACAATACCTTTCAAATAGAAAGAAGACTCATTTACAAACAATGAAGACCTCTTATCTTCTGATCCCGGAACAATCATTTAACAATGATGAATCAATCCTACTCCATTCATTCTACAAAATGATTATATTCAAAATCTCAATTAACGACAGTTTCATGATTCAGCAAAAAGGATTCAAATTCATCGGTATTTCTACCGAAACCTCTAATCAAAACGAAGAAGCTTCTTCTGCAATCGGGGCACTTTGGGGACAATTCATTTCTGAAGACCTGCTTTCCAAAATTCCGAATCAACTCGATCCGAATATTGTTTGCATTTATACCGATTATGAAAGTGATTACACCGGAAGATACACTTGCTTACTCGGTTTAAAAGTGAATTCATTGGAAAAGGTTCCGGAAGGACTCATTGGAAGAGAATTTGAAGGAGGAAATTATCAGACTTTTCTTGCTAAAGGAGATTTACCTCAAGCCATTATTGACACCTGGCAGAACATTTGGCAACAAGATGAAACGCTTAACCGAAGTTATACTTACGACTATGAAATCTACGATCATCGTTCCCGAAGAGGAGATGAATCAGAAGTTTCCATTTTCATTGCAACAAACTAATCTCGCTTTATGACGGTTTGTATTTCAGGAGCGAGCGGTTTGGTAGGAAATGAACTTTTAATTCAACTCCTAAACAAAACTGAAGTTGAAAAGGTCTTGGTTTTAAGCCGTAATCCGCTTGGTTTCGGACATCCTAAAATGCAGGTTGTTCTTATTTCCTTCGACCAATTAGCTCAAATTGAAGTAGCTGAAAAAATTGATGTCGGGTTTTGCGCACTCGGAACGACTCTTCGCAAAGCAGGAAGTAAAGCCAGGCAGCAGGAAATCGACCGTAATTATGTAATCGCCTTTGCTGATTTTTGTAAAAGATCCGGAGCTGAAAGAATTGGAATCGTTTCATCCATCGGGGCAAATGCACAATCCTCCAATTTCTATTTACGTACGAAAGGTGAAATGGAACAGGGTGTTATGGCTCTGGGAATTCTCCATACTGTTTTTACCCGTCCTTCATTTTTAGTCGGTCCCAGAAAGGAATTCCGGCTGAGTGAGAAAATACTGACCTTTTTAAGCGTTCTGATCAACCCGCTTTTATTCGGAAAAGCTAAAAAGTATAAAAGTATCCACGCCTCAACCGTCGCCAAAAATTTAATGGAGTCTACTTTTCAACAGTTCTAATCAACAGTTCTAACGAATGATCGAACTATAGATTTCGTGAAAATTAACTCAGGAGTATTACCTTAGCAACATGGGAACCATTCTGAAATACTTACCTGAAAAGCAAGTGATTAAAGTATTGCTTCTTTTTGTAGTTCTTATTTTCAAGGATCAATTCAGTTATTCCCAATCACTTGGAAAACTCATCGAGTCAACCCTGAAATCAGATGCGCCGTTCAC
>NZ_JASLCN010000297.1 GCF_030151805.1 Fluviicola sp. | reverse complement strand
AAGGACGGGCAAAAACCGGATCAGGGAAGTATTATTTATTTTGACTTTGGAAAAGAACCCGTAACACGTGAAGAGATGACTGCCAAAGAAGGCTATGTTGTCCGCCAGTTGAAAGTTGAATCAAAAGGAAATGGAGTTAAAGCAAAACAATCAACGATTCTGAAGAAGAAAGACGTTTACGGCAACCGTTGGTGTACGTTGGATTTCGATTTGACGTTGGTAGATTCTACCGGATATTTGCAGGGGAAATTTTACAGCCTGGAATGCCGGGGTGTTTCCGGAAAAGTGGTGTGCTTTAAAGTCAGTGAAACGGTTTCGAGAGAGAAAACGATGATCGAACTTCAATCCTGGAGGCCGATTTTTGCGGAGGACTTGAAAAACGGAAGAAAATCAAAAGAGGTGAGGGATGCTGAGCGCAAGAACTTTCATTTCGAACCGATTTATTTTGATTACGACAAAGCAGAGATCCGACCGGAATACAGCTCGTTTCTGAACCGGATTGTATACGTAATTAATAGTCATTCCGATTTACGTGTACGTGTAACCGGACATACAGATGCAGATGGTTCTGATCAATACAACGACGGACTTTCCGAGCGAAGAGCGCAGGCAATCATTGATTTTTTTGTCAAAGCAGGCTTAAAACGCGATCGCATTGTCATAGATTTCAAAGGGGAAAAAGTTCCCGTTGGGGATAATCACTCGTCTGCAGGAAAGCAATTGAACAGGCGGGTTGATTTCGAATTTATTTAATGCCCGGAGTATTTATCAATAATATCGTCACTGTTCAATCCGCTTATTTCGTTTTGCGCTTTGACCAGGTTGTTTATTCTCGGTTGTAAAAACCAAACCCCGATGGGTAAGAACCACACCAGGAAAAAGTCTCCTGTAAAATCTGAGAAAGTCACGTGTCGTTGAAGCTCGGCTGCACGGATCGTTTTTGCAACAAAGTAAAACGTGTGAAATAAGCAGAACATACAAAACAGGTGTAAAAAGAAAAACACAATTCCCAAAGAAGCAAATTTGATGATCATGCCCGGGTTCGGACCGTGGTCGAAATTTCCGATATCCCCAATGATGGGGGCAATAAATAGCGGAATGCAACAGAGATAAAAGATCGGAAGGATGATAAACGTCTTGATTCTCCCTAAGGGTAATTTGACGATATCACGGGGAACCAATTTACTCAGTTGGGTGGCGACATTCCACAGCCACGCAAATTGAACAAAGGAGGAAGCTGCTATAATAAATGGCATGAAGTAAAAAATCCAGGCTATTTCTTCCGGTTTTTGGGGATTTCTGCTAACCAGCACTACTGCGATAATGATACTGAAAATGATCATCACAATAAATGGAATGACCATCAGGGAGACAAAGATTTGCCAGTGTTTTGCACGTAAAAAGATGGAGTTCATAGCGTCATAGTGTTGTTTGTCAGAACCGAATATAAACAAAAACCCCGACGATAAACGTCGGGGTTCCAAATTTTTGTATTGTCAGCTGTGCTGACTTTTATCAAAAGCGATGCTTTTTCTTATTTGATGAATGCCATAGAAGCATCTTCAGCATACTTCAAGAACTCACGGTCTTTAGCAGCTTTCGTTTTCCAGGCAGCATCTTTACCGATTGCATTTTTCAAGTTGCTAACCAGGTCAGTCAATTTACTTTGACGAGCAGCAGCAATTGCTTTCAGGTAATATCCTTGTCCGGATTCTTTGTCATTAGAATCGTCGATCGTTTTAACAGCCGCAGCTGCATCACCGTTCAACAATTGAGCCAATGCCTTGTTGAAAGAAGCTTTTCCACCGAATGCGCTAACCGCCTCAGCGTATTTTCCGTTTTGGATAGCGATGATTCCTTTGTTGTAGCTTACTTCGTCACCAGCACCACCAGCTTGTCCGAATAAATCAGCAGCTTTCTTACGGTCTCCGCTTACTCCTGCAACAGCACCTAAGTTGTTTTTAGAGATTGCGTTATCTTTCAATCCGTTTGCTTTCTCGAACTGAGATTTAGCTTCAGCTACTTTACCCTGGTTGTACAATACAACACCAACGTTGTTTGCAGCACGGTAATCAGATGGATCTTTTTTCTCAGCTTCTTTGTACAAACGTAATTTCTCATTCAAATCGTCAGTCAAAGTTGCTGTAAACAACAACTCTTCCAAAGTCAATTTTTGAGGATCAGAAGCAGAAACCGCTTTCAATTCTTCGTCAGAATATCCTGTTAGGTCATAAACTACACTGATTTCAGCACGACGCAACAATGGGAAGATTGTTTTATCCAACTCTGTAAATGATTTACCTAAGTTTCTCATTTCAGTTTCACGTTGATTCGGATCAGCGTACATTTGAAGTACACGTAAGATCAAATCTTTATCTTCTTGTTTGATGGTTGTGTTTTTACCCAACTGAACTTTGAATCCGTCAAAATCCTCCCCACGACCAGACAGGTTGTAAATCTCACCTGAAGCTTTGTCGTTTTTAGATTTTTTCGCAACATCAATAGTAGCTGTTTTCGCTGAACCAGCACGGTCAGAAGACAATGTTTCGTTCTTCGCAACCTCACCTTCAGGAGAAGCATAACCAGTAATGTTGATTGACTTGATGTTGATTTTCGGGTTTGATTGAGCAGCAGCTAACCAAGTTCCTAAATCTACGATATCCACATCTTTCAATTCAGTCTTACGAACATCATATTTTGCTTTCAAGTAGTTGATTTGAGCAAAAGTTGACTTCTCGTTCACACGTTTGAACTCGTCTTTCGCATAAATACACTTGAAATCTTTATTAACCAGGTATGGAGTGATGATAGTACCTTTCGCGATTTCTTTATTCTCGAATTTACCAACTTTCTCTTTACCTCCTTTGAATACTTTTCCAGTTACGATTAACTCAGTGTTTTCAAACTCAGGCTTGTAAGGAATAACATCTGTGTAAGTCATTGTTCCACCTGGCTTGTACTGAATCACAGTACCATTTGCTGTTGCTTTCTCTCCCTGAACCGTTACAGTTTTCAACTTTGTTCCTGCTAGTTCCGGAGTGATTTCAGCATACGCCTTCTTCTTGATTCCTTTCTCTGGGAATTTAACGTCAACTTTTACACGTACACTGTCAGCGTGCATCTCAAGAGGGCTTGGAGTTACTGTGTAATCCAGATCCTTTAAAAGATCACAACTTGAAACAAGCGAACCAGTTACAGCGATAAAAGCTAATCCTTTGATACTTTGCTTTTTCATATTCAATTGTTAGTTACTACCTTAATAAAATTCCTTGCAATAATAATCATTTTTTTTAACCTATGAAGATTAATCCGTATTTATTCATTGACAAGTGGCGGATTATGAACGACGAATGGATTTTCTGACTTTTCGAATTTGTTTTTTAGTTCCCCGAAATCGTGCCCGAGCGAACGGAAGAAAAAATTTCCGGTCAGCTCAAACATAGGAGTTGTTACAAACTGTCTTTCAGTGATATACGGGTGTGGAACTTGCAAATCTGACTGCTTGATTTGCAGGTCTTTAAATAAGAGGATATCCAGATCAATGATTCGGGATTCGTAACGCTGCTGAGAACTTCTTTCCCTTCCCATTTTTTTTTCCACAAATTGGAGGGCTTTTAAACAATCCTGTGGTTCCAGCTCCGTAGTGCATTCGAAAACGGTATTCAGGAACCATTCTTCCGCTTCAAAGCCCCAGGGCGGCGTTTCATAAACAGAAGCTGTGCGTAAAACGTGGATCTGCTTTGCATTCAACTCGTTAATTGCTTGCTGAATATGTGCCATTTTATCGCCGATATTGGTGCCAACACCAATGTAAATGAACTTGTTAAAATCGTTTTTTGTGCGATTTACCATTTAAACCAATTTTTATCCTTTTGATGGGGTAAAGATAACTTACATCATTAAAGCTCAAATCACTTTTTTTTTGGATGTATATTTGTTTCAAAGTTATATCTATGTCTACAGTTAAAGTTTCTTTTTGGCGCATCTTTTGGCCTTCATTGGTTGCTTCCATGATTTTGTCCGTTTTCGGATGGATCTTCTGGTTGATTATTTTCGGTTCTATGCTTGGCGGGGAGCCGGATGTCAGGGACACGAGTGTCTTGCACATGACTCTTACCGGAGAAATAGGGGAAAGGAGTTCTGCCACTTTGAATGCTCCGAGTTTTTCAATGGATAAGAAAATTGGTTTGGCCGATATTCTTACCGGGTTGGAAAAAGCAAAAGAGGACAAACAAGTGAAGGGAATTTACCTGGAATTGGGGAATGTTCAATGTGGTTACGGAACAGCAATGGAAATTCGCAGTGCCTTGAAAGATTTCAAGAAATCCGGGAAGTTTCTGATTGCCTACCTGAATGGTGAAGTCATTACTCAAAAACAATACTATATCAGTTCTGTTTCGGATGAAGTTTATGGTTTCTCTACTTCCGCAATGGAATTTATTGGTCTTGGCGGAGAATTGATGTTCTTCAAAAATACCTTCGATAAATTGGGAATTGAAATGCAGGTGATCCGTGGTTCAAACAACGATTTCAAGAGCGCGGTAGAGCCGTATTTCAGAACGGATATGAGTGATTCCAGTCGTTTGCAGACTGAACGTTACATGGCCTCAATCTGGGAAGATGTGCGGAATCAGATTGCCGCGGATCGCAAGATCAGTGCTGCGGATTTGAATGCGATTGCGGAAAACGCAAAAATCCAGCGTGTAGATGATGCTGTTAAGTTGAAATTGATTGATGCTGCAAAATACCGCGACGAAGTAGAAGCGATTGTCCTGAAAAAATCCAAATTGAAAGATTTGAAAGATATCATGACTTTCGAAGAATATGCTTCAGATGGATTTAAAAACAAGCAGCTGGCTTTTGATATGGGAACTACTGCCAATGTGGCGGTAATCGTTGGTGAAGGTGCTATTACGGTGAACGGAGACGAAATGACTTCTGAAAAAATCTGCAAGTATTTCAGAGAAGTGCGCAATGACGATAAAATCAAAGTAGTTGTTTTCCGAGTGAACAGTCCGGGAGGAAGTGCTTTGGCATCTGAAGAGATCTGGAGAGAAGTTTCCCTGACCACGAAAAAAAAGAAGGTCATTGTTTCCATGGGAGATGTTGCCGCATCGGGGGGGTATTATGTTGCAACTCCTGCAACGACCATTTTTGCAGAGCCTACAACAATCACCGGTTCAATCGGCGTGTTTGGTGTGATTCCTTACACCGGAGGATTTATGGAGAATAAGCTTGGTTTGACGTTTGACCGTGTTCAGACAAACAAACACAGCGTTTTGTCTACAAACAGAAAATTGACACCGGAAGAAATGGGATTGATCCAGGCGGAAGTCAATCAGATTTACGCACAGTTTAAAAAACGTGTCGCTGACGGAAGAGGGTTAACAACGAATCAGGTGCAGACAATAGCACGTGGTCGTGTTTGGACCGGAGCAGATGCAATCAAAATTGGTTTGGTTGATAAAATGGGGGGATTGAACGATGCATTGACTTTTGCGATCAAAGAGGCGAAAGTGAAAGATGCAAAAGTGAGATATTATCCGAAAGTGAAAGAAGATCCGTTTGAAGCAATTCTGGAACAGCTTTCAAAAGACGACCGTGAATCATTGAAAATAAAGCAGCAGGCAGTTCCGAAAGTAATTGATGATTTGACAAAACGATTGATGAAACTGGAATCTTATTCCGGAATTCAAATGAGAATGCCGTTTGAGATTGATTTGCACTAAATTAAGAATTGAAAACAGAGCATGGGGAATTTAGAAGGATGATATCCGGATTGATTCCCCTTTTTCATTGAATATAAAATAAGCAAAAAATAATTAACCACCCTTCTAGGATTGTAACCCTCCTTTATCAAGTTTTATTAAATCGCTTAAAAGTACTATAAATACTGGGGATAGTAGCGAAAAATGGTTTTTGATGCAATTGAATGAGATTTAATGAAACTAGATGCTACAATAACAAATTCTTACCGAATTTCTTACCGACAGGGTATAAAAAATCCCCGGAGATTTCTCCTCCAGGGCTACACTTTTATTTACTAAGGTTTAAACTAATTTAAAGGGGAAGTAGTCAGAATTCTCAGAAGTGATTCTTGGTAGTTGATTATAGAACATCGCAGCATTCTCAAGTAAGGTCATTTTGTTATATGCGAAAATGATATTCTTATCCTGAAGTTTATGACCTGTAATTTTTGTGAGAATAGGAAGCGGTATAAAATTTATCAGATTTGTGATAAAGGAACGTCGTCCAGTATGAGAAGAAATAAATTCATGCAATTTCTTTTTTACGCTTTTCCTTTTTCCATTTGAATCTGTATGATAAGTTGTCACTTCTTCGTCTAACTTACTTCGCATTGCCAGTTCTCTCAAATATGAATTCAATTTATGCAAAGCCACTTTTCGAGGTGGTTTTCCTTTATTCTTATCAAATATCCGTTGCAAAGGCTTTAAAATCGGACAAATAATTTCCGTTTCAGTTTTCTGAGTGGTGTATCTTGCATAGTTAAAGCTTGTTCCTTTGGATGAATATTTCTTATCAGGCTGTATTTTGTATACGTCTGAAACGCGGCACCCTGTAAAAAGAAGAATCATAAAAATGTATTTCGCATTAGAAAGTCTATCTTCTTTCGGGTTAAAATCAATAATCTTTTGGATTTGCTCCATATTCAGATAAACTGCATCTGCATTTTCAGACTGTACTTTATCTCGGTTAGAAAGCTGAGTTCCTGGTTCAAAAACATCAATCTTAAAGAATCGTGAAATCTCATGTAGTACTGATTTGAAAATTTTCTGAAGTGTCCAGACGGCATTAATTCTATTTACTTTTGAGCGAATGAAATCTATAATTTCAAGATACAAATCTTCATCGAGATTATTTGACATAACTGGTATCCCTTTTTGTTTCTCGAATTCTTCCAGTTTATTAGCAAAGTTTCTGTAATTGCTTTTTGTTCCCTTTGTTATCCGCTCACTCGTATCAATATGATTCCAAATAAAATCAGATATTTTGATTCGTTCGACTTCAACGACTTTTTCCTTACCTCTTAACTTCTCTTCTAACTCATCTTTAAAATCGCGATAAAAAACTTTTCCTTTCAATGAAAGATATTGATAAACTTGTTTGATGATTGTGGTAATTTCATAAAGTCTATTTCTATCCTCTGGATTCAATGGCTTTTTATTTACTGGATCCCATTCATTCGGAAATAGTTTAATTCCAGTCGGCATTATCAAAGGTTTGTATTTATACTTTCGGGTTAATAAGTCCATTTCTTTGTAACCAAAGTTTATATTGACAATAACCGGCTTCTTAGTAGACTTTTCATTCTTCAGTTGATAATTGATTTTCAACTTAGATATTTCATTTATTTTCATGACTTGGTGATTTCTGATTGCATGTAATTCAATATGTATAAGCGTGAAAAACGCACACGTCTTTCGTTGATTCGGATAGGTTTAATCTTGCTTTTAACGATCAGCTTTTGGTACTGATCTAAAAGTTTGACTTCCATGACAATTGATTTAGGATTATTTGATGTTATGATGAATCCCGTATGGGTTGATTTTGTTAAATAATTCTATGATAAGATGCTGTTTGACTCGACTATTCCAGGAGTATTTAAACTTTGTTTATCCAACCGCCTGAAGCGCTTGTATGACTTCATGCTGCTTGTAATAAATTCTTCCTCCCAAGGAGTATGCTTTTAGCAATCCTTCTTTGGTCCATTTGCGGAGTGTGGGTGAAGTAATCTGCAAAAATGCTACAACTTGTTTACAGGTAAGCAATACAACTGCTTTTGATTTCTTTGCTTTCATGACGGTATTTGTTGTTGAATGAATTCACGAACCGGGGCAACCAACTTTGGATTTTGTGCAAGTGTCAGCGCAATTCCTAAAACAGCTTCGAAATCCACTTCACCAAGCTCCTTTTTGTAATGTGCAAACACATTAACCAATTCGGATGTATCTAGTCCATTAATCGTTGCTGAATCAGGAACCGGTTGTTCATTTCGTTCCTGATGATCCTTTGTGTTCAAAACGCCATCCAAAAGGTTGGTTTTACTCAAACTGCTGATCAAACCTGCAACTTGTCCGGAAGTATCATGCTCTTTCGCTTCAAGAGCCTTCCGCAATTGTTTGATGGTTCTTTTCTGTCTTTTTACTTTACTTCTCAATTCGGACATTTCCATTCCCTGGGCATAATCCCGTTTGGTTCGGGCTATCAATGCATCCACTTGTATTTGAGTGTAGCCTCCTTTTTCGGTTTCTGATTCTCTTAGAATAAAGGCATACTTATCTGCCACACGCGATGAACCTTTGTAAATCCAAACGCTTAGTTCTTGTGTCCATTCTCCCAAACACGCTTCGTAGCTATAAAACACGTCCGTATTATTGGTTCTGGGTACTACTGTCAGATGGTCCAGGCGAATTTCATAATCTCGACTGTTTCCTTGTTTCTGTAAAAAACATAACTGCTCGTAAAGACGTTGGATGATTTCGGTGTTGTAAGGCTGTTTTCTTTCCATGATTCAACGATTAGAAAAGAGACATATCCGGTAGTTCATCGTCCCACTTATTCCGGTCCGATTCATCCGAAGAAAATACCCGTTCTTTATGAACGACTTCCGGGTTATCCTGGATCGGTTCATTCCAGGTTCTGGAGTAAGACGATTTGTTTTTCCCCTTGTTATCTAATGGAGGAGAATCAAATTCTG
>NZ_JASLCN010000291.1 GCF_030151805.1 Fluviicola sp. | reverse complement strand
TTCCACACTTCTCATGTTGTGTGTCGAGATCAGGATTGTTTTTCCTTTCAATTTCATTTCCTGCAGTTCCGCCTTAATCAATTCAACGTTTACCGGATCAAAGCCCGAAAACGGTTCATCGAGAATCAGCAAATCCGGTTCATGCAAAACCGCACAAATAAACTGAATTTTCTGCGCCATTCCTTTCGACAATTCCTGGATGCGCTTCTTTCTCCAATCGGCACAATTGAACTTGTTCAGCCAATAATCCAATGCCGTATTGATCTCGGTTTTGGTCATTCCTCTCAAAGCTCCTAGGAAATGAGCATGTGCTTCTACCGTCATTTGTTTATACAAACCACGTTCTTCGGGCAGATACCCAATATGTGCCAGGTGTTTCTGCTGCAATAAATCGCCATTAAAACGGATGGTTCCCGAATCGGGTTCGATGATTTTATTGATAATCCGGATCAGCGTCGTTTTACCGGCTCCGTTTGGCCCGAGTAATCCGAAGATCTCTCCTTTTTTTAAACTAAAGGAAATTTGATCAATTGCAGCTTTCCGCTCATAGCGTTTTGTAAGCTCGTGAATTTCTAACATCTAATCAAAAAATGATTCGTTATGACTTAAAAAGTACTTTTTTCCAGTTTTTCCATCGGTAAACCAACCAAAAAACAAGAATCATTAACGGATAAAGCAGGAACATGGTTACATACATATCCCATCCAAGTGCCGGAGGAGAAACATCCATAAACAAGGCATCCGTTCGAAGCACCTGCCATTCGTTCGTTACCAGGATGATCCCGAATAAATTATTTGCAAGATGAAAACCCCAGGACAGCTCTATTCCGTCGTCCAAAATAGCAATTAATGTGGTAAATAATCCGGATACGATGTAAAAAATCACTGCGGTGAATCCAAGAATTTCTATTTCAGGATTCATCAAATGCAACGCGCCGAAAAGTGCTCCACTGATCAAAACCAAGTAAATTCCTTTCTGGGTGCTTTTTCCAAAAAGCTGTACTAAAAAACCGCGAAAGAAGATTTCTTCAAAACCGGTCTGGATCGGTACAAATAAGATTGCAATAATGAGTAAGTAAAAGAATTTATCGCTTTGAAAGTTCCAAACCAGGTGATGGTTGTAATCTATAAATGTGAGGAAGAAAGAAACCAGCATCAATGCCGACCACAAAGCAAAGGAGAAGAAAAAGCGTTTGAAATCAAAATGTACCCTGGCTGTGAGAAAGGTTCGCAAAGGGCGTTGAAAGATGACTTTTGCGCAAAAAGCAATGGAGAGGAGACCGATTACAAACGGAAGCATGTTTACCAGGAAGTAGGCGTTTTTTGATACGTATTTGCTCAGTTCTTCGATTCCAGAATCCGCAGGGGCAAGTGCTGTTTTGATCAATCCAATCAGAAAGGGACTTAAAATGACTAATCCGAACACAATGACCAGTACACCGAGTAAGTAGTGCCTTATGCCAATAGTGGGTTCGAGTGGATCTGTAAATCTTCTCATTATGTAAATCTAATGAAAAGAAGTTAATTCGAGGTTATTGTCCCGCTGAGGGGCACGGAGGAGTGCAGAAGTAATCACAAACTTACATTTGTCCCCCAATCGAACCCCAGTTAAGAATAAGGCTTTATTCAAGCAGTTTAATATTTAAACGCAGAGAAGCAAAGAGCGCAAAGTATCTGATTTTTCCGGGGATTTTACCAGGAATGGTATAAATCAAAAAAGCCGGATAATCTTTTATCCGGCTTTCTATGGTTGGTTCCGTTTATTGGAACATATCTTTCATTCGTTGAAAAAATCCGCGTTCATTTTGTCCCGGATTCGGTTTGAAATTTTCACTTGCCCGTAATTTCTCCAAAATTTCTTTTTCTTCTTTACTCACTTTCTTCGGTGTCCAGACATTGATGTGTACGAACAAATCTCCGTGACCGTATCCCTGAAGAACCGGTAATCCTTTTCCTTTCAGACGCAGCATTTTTCCGCTTTGTGTTCCCGGTTCGATTTTGATTTTCGCTTTTCCGGTTACTGTCGGTACTTCGAGTGTTTCTCCCAAAACTGCATCCACGAAATTTACGAATGCTTCATAGTGCAGATTTTCTCCGTCTCTTCGCAATTCTTCGTGTGGCTGCTCTTCGATCACAACGATCAAATCTCCCGGGATTCCGTTGAATGGTCCTGCATTTCCTTTTCCGGAAACACTCAACTGCATTCCTTCTTCTACCCCTGCCGGAATTTCAATTTCAATCACTTCTTCCTGACGCTTCAATCCCTGATTGTCTGCATCTGCCGGTTTCTGATCGATCATTTTACCAGCACCCTGACATGTATTACAGGTAGACTGTGTTTGCATCGCACCCAGGAACGTTTGCGCAACACGCGTAATTCTTCCCGTACCGTTACAGGTTGCACAGGTTTTATAGGTTACGCCTTCTGCATTTACCAGCTTATTGACTTTGATTTTCTTCGTAACACCTTCTGCCACTTCTTCCAAAGTCAGTTTCATTTTAACGCGCAGGTTGGTTCCACGCACAACGCGTTGTCCACCACCTCTTGAACCGCCAAAACTTCCGCCACCGCCAAAAGCTCCACCGAAAATATCTCCGAATTGAGAGAAGATATCGTCCATGTTCATTCCGCCGCCAAATCCGGCATTTCCACCTAGTCCGGCATGACCGTACTGATCGTAACGCGCTTTTTTGTTTGCATCAGAAAGCACTTCGTAGGCTTCTGCAGCTTCCTTAAATTTTTCCTCCGCCTCAGCATCTCCCGGATTTTTATCGGGGTGATATTTCAAGGCCATCTTGCGGTAAGCTTTCTTTATTTCTGCTTCCGATGCACCTTTTGAAATGCCAAGAACTTCGTAATAATCTCTTTTATCCATAGTTAAATCACTTCTCGCGAACCAAACTTCTTAATTTCCTACCACTACTTTTGCAAAACGAATCACTTTGTCGTTCAGGTAGTACCCTTTCTCTACATCATCAATGATTTTTCCTTTCAAATCTTCGGATGGTGCAGGAACATTTGCAATTGCTTCGTGCAAATCGGAATTAAAAGCCTGGTGTTTTGCTTCCATTTGCTTCAATCCTTTCGCTTCCAGAATATTTCTCAGTTTGTGGTGGATCAATTTGAATCCATCTTTTACAGCTGTAAGATCTTCTGAATTTTCGTTGTTTGCGATTGCACGCTCGAAATCGTCCATCACTGACAGCATTTCTTTCAAGACTCCTGCGCTTGCAGTTGAAATCAACTCGATCTTTTCTTTATTGGTACGCTTCCGGTAATTGTCAAATTCCGAATACAGTCGTAAATATTTATCGTTCAAGGCAGCAATTTGCTCTTCAGCTGAGGTTCCATTGGATTTTTCTGACGAATTGTCAGCATTTTCAAGCTCCTCATTCGCTGCTCCACTCCCATTTTCCTGGTTTTGTGTATCAGCTTCCTGGTTAAATTCTTCGTTTTGAACTCCTTCTTCTGCCATTTTGTTACTTTTTTGTTTCTCTTCTGTCAACTATCTTGCCATTGCGGTTAATACAGACAAGGTGACAGGGTAACTGACAGAATTACCCGATTTAATTCCGGATCATGTAGCGGAAAAATTATCAATGAGGGAATTATCAATTATTAAGAAGGGAAGTTTGATCAGGTAATCGTGAATTAGGCAATAGGCAATAGTGGTGTACAATATCTCTTTCTAATGTTAGAATTAGGTACAATCA
>NZ_JASLCN010000287.1 GCF_030151805.1 Fluviicola sp. | reverse complement strand
CTAATGGAGGAGAATCAAATTCTGAAGTTTCGTGCTCTAAGTCCGCATCATCTTCATCCCATTCCATCCCTTCAACGTTTTCATTTACCGCAATCTGTTCGTTATCCACTTCGGTAATCTTGTTACTAACTGATTGTGGTTCTGTCTTCTGTGACTGCTCTTCTTGCTGGTAATGTTTTAGCAGCGTGGCATACAACCAGCCGTCCTTTACATCTTTCAAGCGGTTCGCAATAGTCATTTCAGGATTTTTGCGATATTCTTTGGATTTAGCGACACTATGAGCGAGTGTACTAGCACCCACAACGCGCAAAAGCCCAGATTCATCACCCATGTAATGTCCTGCCCCCATCAATGCAATGGCAGCAGCCGGAGCAATTTTCCCCAACGAAGCGCTTAATGCAGTTCCCAAACCAACTCCGGCAATATCGGCAACCAGTTTCAACAAGGTATTTTGGACATTGTTTTTGGTTTGTCGTTCATTGAATCCGGCAAGCAATTGTTTGATGGATGAAGAACCTGGTTCTTTCAGCTTCTCTGCTTTTTTCTTCTTTTTCTTCTTGTCTTTCTTCGGAATCTCATCTGCGTAGAACTCGTCGTCGTCCAACAACTCTATCCGTTCTATTTTTCCCATTGTTTTCATCTTTTTTCTTTTTGTGTTCTTAATCAGGAATAATCCTGGCTTTCATGCACAAAAGTTAAGACGACTACAACCGATGGGGTAGATTTGGGTATTCCCAGGTTGATGAAAAAAATGAATTTTAGCCTTTTTGCTGGCTATTTAGAAGTGTTTTGATATCCTTATCAATTAAGTCAAGGATGGGTTTATGGGGTAAAGCTTCAAAAAATGGGCGGATCAAAAGCAGGTTTTGAATCATTTTCGAAGGGCTGGAATGATCAATGGGTCGTTTTAGCTTTTTGTAAATATCGGAATTGGCGATATCATTTACCGGAAGCCCTAACAATTGATGTAACAGCATGGCGCAATCCGTAATATTCGCCCCTGCTCTTGGACGAACCCCTGAAGCAGTAAGCAAGTAATGAAAAACCAACGTTTGTTGAGAACGGGTAAATCCAAATTTTGGTTCAGGAATGGAAGATTTTGAAATGATCGTTTGCTCTTTTTCATCCAGTTCTGCGGTAAATAGGATCAACGCCTGATGATAAGCCAATAGTTCGAACAGGTCCTCAGCTGTCATGTTCATCACTTTTCGTTCATCTGATATAATTTCGGTAAGCGTATGATTTGAACTCAATAAATTCCTGTAATATACCGGAAGTGCATTGTAAGCGCGAGGACTTCCCGATGTCAATGCCAGTATCGCTGTTTCAAGATCCTGATGGTTTTGCTCCTTATGTGCTTCGAATTGCATGTTAAACTGCTCAAATGTCCATGTACTGAACAATTGCAGATGATAATTATGTAATCTCTTTAGGGATTGAAACAAATGGGATAATTCCGGAATTTGTCCTTTTTGATGTTCAATGGAATCACGCGTAAACCGGAGGGGATTTTCTATTCTATTGGGTCCCTTCAATAATTCCGAAAAGGTAGATTGGAATTGTTGTAAATAGAATGAGGTTCTTTGTTCGATCTGGTCGGAAGGAGGATGGTTTTCCATGAAAGTTTGATTATATCTTAAGTAACGAAATAATCGCTCATAAATTACAAGGAAATCCATTTTAGGCCATTTTCCTTTATTTTCTTAAAACACTATTGTAATTATCTGTAATTGCCTGTTTTTATCTGTTATTATTGATTACACCAATTTCAGATTTAGTAATAAAGAGATTATCAGGAGATATTATTTCGGTAGCTTCACATCACCGAACAAAATCTCATGTAATTGATTCGGCTCAATTTCCAATGCCAACGCGATCAAATGAACTTCTTTTCCACGAATCTCAGAATTTTCATTCTCAACAAGATTATACATCCTATTAGGAGTAATGCCTGTCTTTCTGGAAAGTTCAGCCCTGTTAATTAATTTCTTTGCAAAGTATAAACCCAACGTAGTCATATCGGTCATTTTCTTCAGTAAAAATAGGTCTTCGTTGATCCATTCGAATAAAAACAATATTCATTTAGGTATTTAATAGAATTATTCATAATATTGTTGAGAAATTCAATAAAATAATTGATTAAATCATTTAGAGATGTCTTTCACAATTTGATTGTTTAACTTCGTAAGTATATAGTAAGAAAAAGAGATACTTCCGATTAATATTTTCAGAGTAGCGTTAGCTATTAGATCTTGTCTTCGAAAATCGCCAAATTAAGACGCACAAGAACTGATAGACTAACCACTCCCAGGAAACGGGCGTGGTTGTCTTTGGTTTATTGTGCGTAAGGCGTTTGGCGATGCCTCGAAGACAGTAAGCTGAGCACCACGCCTGCTTGTTTTATCAACCTCCCTGTTTTGGTGCTGAACGGGAACTAAACCTTCTCCAAATGGAAACACTACCACACGCACCAATAGAAGCACAAAAGACATTCGTCTGCAACAGAGAAATCGTAACAAACCTTATCAAGCAGGATTTGATTAATTGGAAAATGATCAACTTGCTCCAAAACATGCAGGTTCGCGCCGATGATTATCAGTTGGATATCGGATCAATCATTTTTGAAATGATGAACCTGGAGGATAAG
>NZ_JASLCN010000242.1 GCF_030151805.1 Fluviicola sp. | reverse complement strand
AGTCCTTCCAAAGATCAATGTGTGTTGTTTCACAACCAATTTCAGCAACCCTTTAGGAAGTTTAATGCCAGAGGAAAACAAGAAAGAATTAGTCAGAATGCTCACCGAAGCAAACGTCCCGTTGATTGAAGATGATCTTTACGGAAACCTCTTTTTCGGTGCTTCAAGACCCAAACCCTGCAAAGTATTTGACGAAGCCGGAATCGTGATGTGGTGCGGTTCTGTTTCCAAAACTTTAGCTCCCGGTTACCGGGTTGGCTGGGTTGCTCCCGGAAAATTCAAAGACAAGATTATCCGGCAGAAATTGTTACAAACTATCTCCACTCCGATTCTTTACCAGGAAGTTGTTGCCGATTTCATGGAACACGGCAGATACGATAATCATGTGCGCACATTCCGGAGTAAACTCTATTCCAACTGCCTGCAATTTCAACATGCGATCGAAGAATATTTCCCTGATAACACCAAAATATCACAGCCTCAAGGCGGATTCATGCTTTGGTTAGAACTGGATAAGAAACTTGATACTGCGGAATTGTATGATAAGGCGATTCAGCAAAATATCAGTTTTGCACCCGGAAGAATGTTCACATTACAAGATCAGTACAACAACTGCATGCGCTTGAATTACGCCCTGGAATGGAACGATAAAGTGCAGTTTGACTTAAAAAAGCTGGGACAAATGGTAAAGAATGCCTTGTAAACAGTCAGGTGTCTGAAAGGCACGAGTTTGTGTTTCATCATTTTTTATCTTAGCGCCGGGTTTTCAAAAATTAAAATCATGTCGGATTACAAACAACTCATTGATCAAATAAAGGCATTTGCTCCTGTTTATCAGAAAATTTTAAAAACTGGTGCAACACCTGGTGAAATAGCTGACTTTCAAAAACAGATCAACGTTTCTGTTCCCGGGAACTTTCTGAGTTTCTACGAAATTGCAAACGGTGGAGAATCTTACGAAATCGTAGATATTAGAGGGATCTGCTTTTATTCATTGGAACGAATTCCGAAAACCAAAAAGATGTTTGACGAAATTCTGGCTGAAAAACAGGCTGAAAATGAATTTTTCACCTGGCACACAGACTGGCTTCCTTTTGCAGATGATTATTCGTATGATACACTGGTGATTGATACTACCGGAAAAGTAAGCGGCAAAAAAGGATGTATTCTCAATCGCTCAAAAGATAGTTTTGAAGGTGATCCGATTACCATTATTTCCGAATCGTTTGAATCATTTATCCAGGAATGGGGACAACGTGTCTTACATGAGAAAGTATACCGGAAAGGTTCTCTTACAGGTGAATCTGAAAATTGGGTAGATGATTATGAAACGGAAGAGTACACTAACAATCATGTGAAACCCAATTTCTGATCAGCTTTAATAACCATATAAAACCAAAAGCCCGCTGATAAATGATCAGCGGGCTTTTATTATTTTCAATTACTTCAGGAAGTTTCTCCAATCAGTAACTTCGTTACAGGTCGGCACTAACGTTTCTCCAATCAGTAACTTCGTTACTTCTTATCGTTTACTTCTTCGAAGTCAACATCTGTAACCTCATCTCCTGCATTTGCTCCGGCGTTACCACCCTGAGCTCCTGCATCTGCACCACCAGCGTTTGCTGCGTTATACATTTCCTGAGAAGCAGCCTGGAATGCTGTGTTCAAACGATCCATTGCAGGCTCTAAGTTTGCGGTGTTTTTCGCTTCAAACTCTGTTTTCAACGCTGTCAAAGCATCTTCGATCGGTTGTTTTTTATCAGCCGGAATTTTATCTCCGTACTCTTTCAACTGACGCTCAGTCTGGAAGATCAATGAATCAGCTTTGTTCAACGTTTCTACCTCTTCTTTGCGTTTTTTGTCTGCATCTGCGTTTGCTTCAGCTTCAGCTTTCATACGCTTGATCTCTTCGTCAGACAAACCGGAAGAACCTTCAATTTTAATAGATTGCTCTTTTCCTGTTCCCTTGTCTTTTGCAGAAATGTGCATGATTCCGTTCGCATCCACATCGAATGTTACTTCGATTTGTGGCTCACCACGACGTGCAGGTGGAATGTCTGTCAATGAGAAACGACCCAATGTTTTGTTATCGTTTGCCATCGGACGCTCACCTTGTAACACGTGAATGTCTACTGCTGGCTGGTTATCTGCTGCTGTTGAGAATGTCTCCGATTTTTTAGTCGGAATAGTTGTGTTTGCTTCGATCAATTTCGTGAATACACCACCCATTGTTTCGATTCCCAAAGACAATGGAATGACATCCAACAACAAGACATCTTTTACTTCACCTGTCAATACACCACCTTGAATTGCCGCACCAACTGCTACTACTTCATCCGGGTTTACTCCTTTTGAAGGCGCTTTTCCGAAGAAACGTTGTACTGCATCCTGGATAACCGGGATACGCGTTGATCCACCAACCAAAATGACTTCATCAATATCGCTTGTAGACAATCCTGCATTTTGAAGAGCAGAACGACATGGTGCGATTGTTCTTTCAACAATTGAAGCAATCAATTGCTCAAATTTCGAACGTTGCAATGTTCTAACCAAGTGTTTCGGAATTCCGTTCACCGGCATGATGTATGGCAAGTTGATTTCTGTTGAAGTTGTTGAAGACAATTCGATTTTTGCTTTTTCAGCAGCTTCTTTCAAACGTTGCAAAGCCATCGGATCCTGGCGCAAATCCAAACCTTCTTCAGCTTTGAACTCATCAGCCAACCAAGTGATGATTGCCTCATCCACATCGTCACCACCTAAGTGAGTGTCTCCGTCTGTTGCCAATACTTCGAATACTCCGTCGCCCAATTCCAAAACCGAAACGTCATGCGTACCACCACCAAAGTCGAATACAACGATTTTTTGGTCAATTCCTTTTTTATCCAAACCATAAGCCAACGCTGCAGCTGTAGGTTCGTTAATGATGCGCTTGATTGTCAAACCAGCGATTTCACCTGCTTCTTTTGTAGCCTGACGCTGAGAATCGTTGAAGTATGCCGGAACAGTTACAACTGCTTCAGTCACTTCTTGTCCTAAATAATCTTCAGCAGTTTTCTTCATTTTCTGAAGAATCATTGCAGAGATTTCCTGCGCTGTGTACAAACGACCGTCGATATCTACACGTGGTGTGTTGTTATCTCCTTTTACTACTTTGTAAGGTACACGTCCAGCCTCTTTTTGAACATCATCAAAAGATGATCCCATAAAGCGCTTGATGGAGTAAATTGTTTTTGTTGGGTTGGTAATCGCCTGACGTTTCGCAGGGTCACCAACTTTAAGTTCACCACCATCTACGAAAGCTACCACAGAGGGTGTTGTACGTTTACCTTCAGAATTTGCGATTACAACTGGCTCATTTCCTTCCATTACGGAAACACATGAGTTTGTTGTTCCTAAATCGATTCCAATTATTTTTCCCATTTTATTTATTTTTTTCGTTTTTCGAATTTTCCTTCCATAAGTCAAAGGTTGTGCCAGTCACTTTTCAGGACCTTTTCATGTCAGAAATGTCAGGATTTGAACTTCAAAAGCAGAAAACGACTGACGAACTTGACACTTTTCCAATATATATTATGTCATTTTGTCATTCAACTCAAGCTATTCTTCCAATTTGCCAAATGGCAAACCGGACACTCCAAACCAGCTACAACGTGTTCTTTTTCACTTTTCTGGCCGGATTGGTTCTTTGCATCCAAACTTTCATACAAATAACGATTCCTCCAGTAAAACCAACAATATAAGAACTCAGATGTGCCCAGGCAACTGCCAGAAATGCCAATTGTTTATTAATCGGAATAACTCGTGAAAGCTCACCATTAAAATGAATAACTCCTGAGACCGCAAGAACATAACCAATTAATCCTGCTAACGACGAAGTAAGAATCATCATGAGAAGTAGCCTGATGACGTACCGTCTGATAATCGAAAACGGAATCGTATTGCTCTTCCCGATCGTATTAAAAGCTACGATCAGTATTCCTAAAATCAAGCCAACCCACCACGTAGCAAGGATTCCCCAAACAAGCGCAAGCATAAAAGGGTTTTCACTCTCTATTACTTTCGGGTGAGCTATTGTGAAGTATTCTACACAACTATTTGCAGTGATCATATCATGAACAATTCCAAAAGCAATGGCTCCAAACAAACATAGAAGAATTGTTTTCAGATGCAGCATCACTGAACGGATTCTTTCTTCCTAAACACCAGGTAATAAATCGGAATTCCCGTCAGAATCAAAACAATACTTCCAAACGTGTCCCAAAACGTGAATATTGTCAAAGAAATACAGATAACCGCTGCAAAAACCAAATACAAAAACGGAACTACCGGATAACCGAATGCTTTATACGGTCGTTCGGCATCGGGCATGGTTCTTCTCAATTTGAAAAGTCCTAAAATGGTTACAATGTAGAAAACCATTGAGCCGAAAGTGGCGAATTTGATCAGAACGCCATAAGAGCCGGAGAAACACAAGGCTATTGCCCACAAACTCTGAATCCACATGGCCCATGCAGGAACTCCGAATCGGTTTAATTTACTAGCTTTCTCAAAGAATAATCCGTCTTTCGACATGGCGTAGAACAAGCGCGAACCAGCCATAATCAACCCGTTGTTACAACCAAAAGTAGAGATCATAATGAGTACAGCCATCAATAGATTCGCTACATTTCCAAATAACATGTATGCCGCCGAAGTTCCTACCCGGTCCGAGCTTGCAAATTGAATTCCGGTCGACTCCACGGCCTCTTTCGTGTAAACGAAATCACCTTCAAAAGGAGTTCCGTGAAGCGGAAGCAAGCCCAGATAAGCAACGTTTGCCAAAATGTATAGAATCGTCACAATAAAAGTTCCAAGGAATAAAGAACGTGGCAGGTTTTTCTCCGGATTTCGGATATCTCCGGCAATAAAAGTCACGTTATTCCAGGCATCGGAAGAAAACAGGGAATTAATAATGGTTGTGGAAAGAACGATCATCAAACCTACAGAAGTCAAATCAGTCGTCAGCCAGCTTCCATCCGCTTGTTTCCTGGTAGATGTTGCATCCCACATGTGCTGGAAATTCTCATCGAAAAAACCGGAATAAAACCCAACGACGATTCCGGCAACAATTAAAACCGCCAATGCAATCAACTTCGAACTGGTGAAAATTGCCTGGATAACCTTTCCATAATTGATTCCCCGGACATTCAGTAAAGTCAGGATTAAAATGGTTCCGGCTCCAACAAAATTGGCTCCGTTGATCTTGATTGCTCCGTATTCAAAAAGCGTTTCATCTACCAAAACCGGGAAAAAGACTCCGGCAAACTTTCCGAAAGCCACTCCCACTGCTGCTATTACTCCCGTTTGAATCACTGTAAAGGTCGTCCACCCGTAAAGAAAGGAAGGCAATTTTCCCCAGGCTTCGCGAATGTACACGAACTGCCCGCCTGCTTTTGGAAACATGGCAGCCAATTCACCGTAACTCAAAGCTCCGAATAAGGTAATTACGCCCGTCATCATCCAGGTAAACAACAACCACCCGGAACTTCCGAGATCTCTTGCCATTTCAGAGGAAACGATAAAGATTCCCGAACCGATCATACTTCCCGCAACCAAGAAGGTTGCATCCATCAGCCCAAGTGTTTTTTTTGAGTTTTCTTCCATAAGTAGTAATAAAAAAGTCTCGTTCCTGAAATTTCAGAGAAACGAGACTTATTCCGGTATTATTCTAATAAAATTATTCTTCTGTCGTTTGATCTTCGCTTGCATTCAGGATTGAATCCTGACCCTTTAAGGTTTGTGCAAGTTCATAGTCATTCAGCTTACTATGTTTACGGCTATACAGGAAGTAAACAATGACTCCAAGGGTTGTCCAACACAAGAATGCAATCCACGTATCACGTCGAACGAAACACATCAATGTAACATTAAATGAAACTCCCAGGAATCCGACCAACGGTAACAATGGTACACGGAAAGGTCTTTCCAAATGAGGTTGTTTATAGCGTAAAATAACTACAGCAACACAAATCATTGCAAAAGCCAATAGTGTTCCCATACTACACATTTCAGAAACTTTATCAATTGGAGTAACTGATGCTACTATTGAAATAATAAATCCAACCAGTATTGTACTTCTAAAAGGTGTTTTGAACTTTTCATGCACTTTTCCAAACAAGGCATAAGGAAGAAGCCCGTCTTTCGCCATACCTAAGAAGATACGTGTTTGTCCCAACATCATTACCAACATTACGGACATCAAACCAGCAACGGCGGCTATCGTTATGAGTATCGTGGCCCAGGGCATCCCAATACCTTCAAACGCAGATGCAACAGGAGCTTTCATATCCAATTCGTTGTATGGAACCATTCCTGTTAATACCAATGAAACAACAATGTAAAGAACCGTACAAATAATCAATGACATGATAATTGCAAAGGGAACGTCTTTTTTAGGATTAATTGCTTCTCCTGCCTGGGTCGAAACCGCATCAAAACCGATATAAGCAAAGAATACAATCGTTGCCGCAGTGACTACTCCTCCCCAACCGAAGTGTGAAATACCTTCTGCATCAACTACTTTTTCCGGAACGAAAGGAACCCAATTATCAGTATCAATAAAGAAAAATCCAACAAAAATTACAAATAAAACTACCGCAACTTTCAGGATTACGATTAAGTTATTTGTTTTGGCTGCTTCTTTAATTCCACGAACAAGGATTGCGGTAATAACCCACGTAATTAAGAATGCAGGTAAATTGAATGCAAAACCAGGTTCCGCCATCCCTGCTGCTTTGGCTTTCTCAGCCGCAGTAACCGGGTCATTCATCAACCATAACGGTGGATGAATGCCACATTGATGCAGGAGTTTTTCAAAATAACCACTCCAGGCAACCGCAACAGTTGTGGCTCCCATCATGTATTCCAAAATTAAATTCCACCCGATGATCCAGGCAAACAACTCACCAACAGTACCATATGAATAAGCGTAAGCAGATCCTTCAACCGGAAGAACTGCTGAAAACTCGGCATAACATAGAGAAGCAAACAAACAACCAACCCCCGCAATAACGAATGCAAGAGCCAAAGCTGGTCCGGCATGATCGTGGGCGGCAATACCTGTCAATGTGAAAATTCCACCACCGATGATTGCTCCAATTCCAAGTGAAGTTAGTCCCCATCTGGTTAAGACGCGTTTCAGTTCACTTTTTTTCATATCCGCCTCAAAGAGGGCTATTGGCTTTTTACGCCATGGACTACCTGCCATTATATTTAGATTTTTTAGTTTTCGAGTCGTTAAAGATAGAAAAAATGTGAATGAATGCTAAAATCAAATTATTTGTTCCGATTTTCCTTACCTTATCTCAGGTTACTAAACTTTCGATTACATTTGATATAAATAACCTTATCTATTATGTGGATATTTCGTTTTAGCTCAAATCTCAAGAACTTCTTCCGTTTGCTTTCAATCATCCGGATCATTGTCGGGCACTACCTGGCTAATTGGTTTACGACCGGGCCACTACGTGTTATTTTCGACCCGAGAGGCAAAAACCGAAAAACACGTTCCGAAAGATTACGCTTAATTATCGAAGATTTAGGTCCCACATTCATCAAATTCGGGCAGATTGTGGCCGACAGACCCGATATCGCTTCGGAAGGTTTGAGAACTGAACTGAAAAAACTGCAATCCTCTGCCCGACCAATGCCCGATGATATTGCCATTCAGATCATCGAAAATGAAATTGGAGCGGATATCGAAACCGTATTCTCAGAATTCAATCCACATCATATTGCTTCGGCGTCAATTGCACAGGTTTACCTGGCAACACTGCAAACCGGAGAAAAAGTTGTTTTAAAAGTTCAACGCCCGAATATCCGCAACAAAATAAGACTGGATATCAAACTCCTGCAGATCTTCGCACGGAAAATTCAGGCGCAATACCCGGAAATCAGCAATTTTAACCTGATTCGCTTCATTGAAGATTTCGGAGATATCATGCTCAAAGAGTTGGATTTCATGAACGAGCTTTCGAACATGATGCGGTTCACCAATATGTTTAAAGGTGACGACCGTGTTTACATTCCGAAAGTATACAGTAAATATTCTACTTCGAAACTTCTTATCATGGAGTACATCGAAGGGGAAGCTCCCGATAATCTTGCGAATCTGATCACCAAAGGATACGATGCGAAAATCATTGCTGAAAACGGAGTAAACATCATCTTGTCGATGATTCTGAGACACGGATTTTTCCATGCCGATCCGCATTCCGGAAACTTATTTATCCGGGGTGACAACCAATTGGTGATGATCGATTTCGGAATGTGTGCCAGCCTGAAACCAAAACAGATCGACGGATTGATCGATTTCTTAATTGGTTTTTCAGACGGAAATCCGCACAAAATTTCGAAGGCCTTATTGAAACTCACCGAAGTTGAGAATCTCCGCGACATGGAAAGCCTCGAATTCGAGATCAAAGAATTGACTCAGAAATACACGTATTTCAATTATGACGATGTGGACATTTCGGGATTGTTTACCGATACCTTCAAGTTATTGATGAAATACGGAATTACGATTCCGAGCAGTTTATACATGCTCCTGAAAACACTTGTAACGATTCAAAAAGTAGCGGAATCATTGCAGGTGAAACTGGATCTGATTGCCATGGTGAAACCTTACGCAAAAGAAAAGATCAAGGAGCGTTTCGGCTGGAAAAACATCAAGTCGAAACTCGTTAGCTCTGCGGAAGATTATCTCTATCTGATAGAAACGCTTCCGAAAGACATCAAATCTATCGTAACGGGTTTCAAACAAGACGGTATCAAACACAATATCCGATTGGGAGAAGAAGGCAATTCCATCGGAAACAACCAGCTCCGCTGGCATATCTACCGACTGGGTTCAATCATGTTGCTTGGAATCCTGTTGATTTCCGCAACCTTATTGAAAGTTTTCAATGTTCAAATTGTTATTTCAAGAGACGGAAAACCACTCATGAAAGACGGAGAACCGGTAATGCAGGAGATTTTCGGAAACTTCCCGGATGTCTTCTTTGTGACAGTTGTCATTCTCTGTATTTTCGCTGCACTCAGGATGACATTCCGGGCGAAGTAGATAAAGATTTCAATTTCATCCCCTTAAAAATTCACGAATTCGACTAAATTTGCGGACTATATTATTATTGAACGAAAGTTCGCAAGTTAACAACAATGACAGTACACGAAATTCGCAAGCACTTTTTTGAATTTTTTGCATCGAAAGGACATCAAATCGTTCCTTCTGCACCGATGGTTGTAAAGAATGATCCGACCTTGATGTTTACCAATGCCGGAATGAACCAATTCAAGGATTATTTCCTTGGAAATGCGGTTCCGAAATACCGCCGTGTCGCCAATTCTCAAAAATGTTTACGTGTTTCAGGAAAGCATAACGATTTGGAAGAAGTGGGAGTTGATACCTACCACCACACGATGTTCGAAATGCTTGGAAACTGGTCATTCGGTGATTATTTCAAAGAAGAAGCAATTACCTGGGCATGGGAATTACTGACGGAAGTTTACAACATTCCGAAAGACCGTTTGTATGTGACTGTTTTTGAAGGTGACGAAAAAGACGGAGTTCCGAAGGACCAGGAATCGTATGATATCTGGAAAAGATTTATCGCGGAAGACCGTATTATCATGGCTTCCAAGAAAGATAATTTCTGGGAAATGG
>NZ_JASLCN010000162.1 GCF_030151805.1 Fluviicola sp. | reverse complement strand
CCGTAGTTGAGTGATTCAGATGCGTTTTTTTGTGATTTTGGAATCCTCTTTTGCAGGGTGTTTTTTTACAATTGTGTGCATATTGTTCCTGATACTATTTTGCCCCTTGTTCCCGATACACCTCCATTACATTCCGGCACTCGAACTGACAGCAGCAAAATCGAACGGACATAGCTGATCGCATGTCGTGCTTCGACTCTACTCAGCAGACTTCCATAAGGCATGAATTTGAGGTGGATTTTCTTACTATCGGAATAAAATTCCCGGGAAAAACGAGCAAGGTTCTCCCGGGAGATCATTCTTTGCGTTTAGCCGTAAAATTGCCATTCGGCTGCAGGATTGTTACGGTTTTTGCTTTTCCGTTTTCAAGTGCAAATTTCAGGCTGTATCCTTTGACAATTACAAAATCAAAGGTGTCGTTTCCAACAGGGATTGTTTCGTAATCCGGTTGTCCGGGAACAAGGAGCATCAGTGTTTTTCCTTTCAGGTAGATTTTGATTGTTTGTCCTTCCAGGTCGTAATCACCGACATATTTTGACAATTCATCGCCGGAAATTTCGACTTTCGGGTTACTACGGGGAAACACACTGGTTTTTCCGGGTTCGTCCAGCTGCATGGAAACACTTTCGATCTTCCCGTTGCTTGCACTTGCGAAGTTGACCAGGAATTTAGAACCTTCTTCCAGATCGCCGCTGCCGTCAACCGATTCAAGGGAAAACACATCGTAATGGTAATGTTTCAGCCATACTTTTTCTCCTCCAAGCGTTGTTTTTAAGGTGTCGTTTTCCAACGCAATCGTGAAATCGGAAAAAACGGGATTGGAATAGTACCCGGCATAGTCCTTCAGGGGGTGTGAAGGTGTTGTGTTTTTAACCTGGACGGAATCAACCGAATGATCTATTTTTGACCTGGTTTTTGTTAACTGATCCAATCCTTTTTTGGCATCTCCGTTCCATGGAATCGGATCCAGGGCAAACAATCTGTCTGAAATCATGTTACGGACAGTTCCCGGCACCATGGAAGCATTTTGGTTGACCAATACCACAATTCCGATCGAATCACTTGGATAAAACGCCACATTTGCAGAGAATCCATCAATGTTTCCACCATGTTCTACCAGGTAATGTCCGCGGTAGGATTGCATGAACCAACCAAATCCGTAAGTACTGAATTGAATATCCGCATGTTCATCCGGAAGTCCGCCGTCAACAACCATTTGAGAACTGGAAGCAGCTTTCAGATAACTCACCGGAATGATTTCCTGACCTTTGAATTTTCCTCCCATCACCCAGGCTGAAACCCAGTTTGCCATATCGTTCGCACAGGAATTGATGCTTCCTGCAGGTCCCATTCCGTTGATGTTGTAATAATTGACTTTCTTGATGTTTATTTTTTCATCGAAGGAATAGGGAAGTGATGCGTCCGGATCTTTTTTTACCATGTTAATGTCTGTATTGCTGCGCGTCATATTCAAGGGTGCAAAGAAGCGTTCCCGGATGTTTTGTTCCCAGGTTTTGTCGGTTATTTTTTCCGCAATCATTCCCTGAAGCAGGAACATCCAGTTGTTGTACTGCCATTTTTCACGCAATTTCATATTCGGTTCCATGTATTTGATACGTTCAATCAAACTGTCTCTGTTTGCGGTGTTGAACAAATACCAGGAATAATCGAAACGCGAAAGACCGGTGCGGTGACACATCATGTCGCGGATTGTAATTCCGGTATTCATGTAATCATACTTGAAACTTAAGCTGGGTAAATGTTTGGTTGCCAAATCGTCTAGCTTGAGTTTTCCTTCTTTTTCCAACTGTCCGAGAACTGCGGAAGTAAAGGCTTTACTTGATGAACCGATTGCAAAAAGTGTATTCGGAGTGACCGGTTTTTTGTTTTCCAGGTCGCGGTAACCGAATCCTTTACTCATGAGCACCTGATCTTTGTACACAACGGCTACTGAAAACCCAACAGCTTTTTGATCCGCAAGTACTTTTTCCAGTTCTTTTTCAATGCCGGCAAGCCTTTTGGCATAATCCGGTTTTTTCTCTTTGGTCTGGGCAGCAGCCGTAAGAACGCATGGAATTGTCAGTAAAAGGATAACGATTTGTTTCATAGTGATGATCTTTTTGAATCCGTCTAAAAGTATAAAACCTGCACGAATTCTTCCTCAAAAAATGGGGTGAATGGTTGATTTATCAGTTTTTCTGATACACAATCGTTTTATTCAAAATTTTCCGGGGCTCATCTTTTTCATAGAATTTACCATTGAGGTCCAGTGCGAGTGTTATTTTATTCTTTGAATAATTCAGAATCTCGATACTTCCATTGAGTGGCTGATATGCCCGGTCAAAACTCCAGATGCTGTTATAGGATGCTTCTACTTTTAGTTTAGAAAACGGAAGCTGAAAACTTTTTTGTCCCTCAAGCAGGTATTTCGGAATAGCGATAGTGATTGTTTTGTGGTATTCTTCATCAATCACCCTGGGTTCGTTATAGAAATAGTAATAGCTGAGAACAAGTGTGTCTTTTTTGTCGACAAATTTGCAGGTCTCCTTACCATATTTTTCTTCGAAGTTGACAAGCATTCGTTCCAGTGTTCTGCAATTCCATTCCCATTCGAGTTTCCCGGAAAATTCCCGTTCCATTTTTTTAGGATTGTCAATCAAGGTGCTGCACAGTTTGATTCTTTTGATTGCAGGATTTGCTTTGAATGATCCGGGTATGACCCGAATTTGAGTGTTTTCAAGAAATACATCTTCCAAATTCGGAAGAGTTCCCAATGTTTCAGGAATGGCAGTAAGCATTTTATTGGAGGATAAGTCGACAGATTCCAGGGATATTAAGTTTCCGATTGCAGCGTCTACCTGTTCGAGTTCATTGTTTTCCAGGTTTAGTATTTTCAAGGATGTTAGCTGGTAAAATGCCGGTGGAAGTGTTTTAATATTGTTACCGGAAAGGTATAATTCTTCCAGTTTTTTCAGTTGACCGATTTCTACCGGAACTTCAGTGAGATTACTACCCCAAAGACTCAGTTTTCTCAATTCTCCCAGGTTTCCAATGCTTCCGGGAAGTGTTTTGATTCTGCACCAGGACCAATCAATCTCTTCCAATTGGTGTAAATTTCCTATTTCGGAAGGAATTTCGATTGCCTGCCCCCAATTGGTTGAAAGACTCATTTTTTTCAACTCTTTCAGTTGGCCAATTTCCTTTGGTAAGCTCTGCAATTTCGATTTTCCAAGTTCAAGAAACTGTAATTTGTTCAGGTTCCCGATATCGGGAGTTAAGATGGTATCGTTGTAATAATCGAAAGTCAAATGAGTCAAGTTTGAAAGTTTGCAAACCTGCTTCATTATTTCCACGGAATTGCGGGATCCTATCAGCGTTAATTTCCGAACCTGTGTGAGTAGTGAAATTTCCTTCGGAATGTCTCCGTAACGTTCAAAGGCGATGGTTAAGTCTTCCAAGCGGTCAAGATGACTCAACTTTTCCAAGCCGTCCGACCAATTGAATGAATTCAAATCCCGGAGATACAATTTTGTGAGATTTTGTAGTTTCCCGACCGATTCCGGAAAACTATCCAGAACGGTTTCATAAAGTCCGAGCGTTTTCAATGTTGAAATCCTGAAAGCAGGATATGGAAAAACACTGTGATAACCTCCGAAATGAAAGGCTTCCAGGTTTAGTTTTGAAAGGGATTCCGGGAATGATTTGAAAGCGTTTCCACTGAGACTTAAAACGCGCAGCTGAGCCAGATCACCGATTTTATCCGGTAGTTGTTCCAGGTTATTTGATTGAATGTTCAGTTTCTGAAGTTGTTTCAAATCACAGATGGAAGCTGGTAGTTGAGTGAGATCGTTCGAGTTTAAAAGCAGCTCCTTTAATTGTTTCAAAAGCCCGGTTTCTGGTGGTAATTGTGTTAGTTTATTGGATGTGAGATTCAGGTGCTCCAGTTTTTGAAGCTGACCGATTTCGGGAGATATTTCTGTGAGATAATTTAGTTCCAGCTTGAGGTATTTGAGTTCCTTCAGCAAAGCAATTTCCTTTGGGATTTTTTTCAGATCACAGGCCATCATTTCGAGCGTATCGAGTTTGGGTAATTTTCCCAGTAATTGAAAAAGCTTAGAAATATCCAGGTTTTTGTGCCATCCGATGCTGATTTTGTGAAGGTTTTTGCAATTTGCAAGTTCCCGGGGAAGTTCTTTGGCGTTACTGTATTTTGTTTGATTTCCGAGGTATAATCCTTCCACTTGCAAGGGCTGTTTCAAGGCTTCATCCAGATCGGAGAAATGTTTTTCTTGCCCGAAGCCCTTACTAACGGAAAACAGCAGCAACATAAGCAATAATACGATTGGTCTCATAGTTCAGTATTTATTGGGTAGGATCGAAAGTAATAAAAATAGAATTACAGCATCTTACGGATGAATATCTGCCTGAAGTTGATTTTGATAGGGGAGTTTGGGATGAGTTTTTGGGTCTTGCGTTCTTACCGGAAGGAACAGGAAGTGCACGAGGTTTGGTTGGTTTACGGCTGTTTTTTTAAACGCAAAGAAGAAAAGGCAATGCTTTTGAAGACGAAGCATAGTCTGAAAGACGTTATGCAAGGTACGAAGAGCGCAAAGAGCAGAATTTATTCAAAACAAAAAAAATGCGAAACCCCTTGCTGTGACTGGGCTAATAGACACATGTCTATCCGTATTTTTATACATAAAGCAGGGTAGAAATTTCCTGGTTTTTGTTTCTCTTAGATGAATGAACAAATGACTCCTGATAATCTTTAAAACGCAAAGAAAAGGAGGTCGCAAAGGTCTGTTTGAATCTTTGCGCTCTTTGCTCCCTGGCGTTAAAGTGAAAGGACAGCTTTTCAGATCAGTCTTTTTTTAGCTGAATGATTGTCAATTGTTCAATACTTCTCATCAAAATTGAGTTTTTTTCCAATCCAGATTCTTTTCAGCATTAATT
>NZ_JASLCN010000148.1 GCF_030151805.1 Fluviicola sp. | reverse complement strand
ATCACATTGCCGGAATTTGTAACCCGGGAAGAAATGTGTTTGGAATGATGCCTCACCCGGAACGTGCAGCTGATGGGGCTTTGGCAAACGAAGACGGAAAACGTTTCTTTGAATCAATCTTGAAATTCTGTTAATATGCGTATTTTATTGTTGGGTTCGGGAGGACGAGAACATGCCATAGCATGGAAGATTTCCCAAAGTTCTCATTTGGAACAATTGTTTATTGCTCCGGGTAACGCCGGAACCCGACTTCACGGGACGAACGTGGATATGTCTGCGACGGATTTCCCTGCGATCAAAGAGTTTGTCCTTGCTGAGAATATCAACATGGTCATTGTTGGACCGGAAGACCCGCTTGTTATGGGAATTCATGATTTCTTCCTGGCAGACAGTCAATTGAAGAAAGTACCGGTTATCGGACCGAATAAAGAAGCAGCTCAGCTGGAAGGAAGTAAGGATTTCGCAAAAGCATTCATGATGCGTCATCACATTCCAACGGCAAAATATGCCACATTTACCAAAGATACCTTAGAGCAGGGTTACACCTTTTTGGAAGGCATGAAAGCTCCGTACGTTTTGAAAGCGGATGGTTTGGCAGCCGGAAAAGGTGTGTTGATTCCCGAAACCCTGAAAGAGGCGAAAGAAGAATTGAAAAGCATGCTTGCCGATGCAAAATTCGGTGATGCTTCTTCCCGCGTAGTGATCGAGCAATTCTTAAAAGGAATCGAATGCTCTGTGTTTGTTTTAACTGACGGAGAATCCTACAAAATTCTTCCGGAAGCGAAAGATTACAAACGTATCGGAGAAGGAGATTCCGGATTGAACACCGGTGGGATGGGGGCGGTTTCCCCGGTTCCTTTCTGCGACAAAACATTCATGGATAAAATTGAAAATCAAATCATTATCCCTACGGTTAAAGGGCTTAAAGCAGACGGGATTACCTATAAAGGATTCATTTTCTTTGGTTTGATTAATGTAAAAGGAGAACCGTATGTGATTGAATACAATTGCCGTATGGGAGATCCTGAAACAGAAGTGGTAATGCCGCGCTTGAAATCCGATTTGATCGACTTGTTGGAAGGAGTTGCTACAAACACCCTTTCCGAATGCGATATTCAATTCGAAGAGCGAAGTGCATGCACGGTCATGATGGTTTCGGGGGGGTATCCGGATGCGTATGAAAAAGGAAAGGTAATTAACGGAATCAACAGCGTTACAGACAGCCTGGTTTTCCATGCAGGAACTTCCAGTGATGGTCCGGTGGTTTTATCCAACGGTGGTCGTGTATTGGCTGTAACTTCATACGGTAGAAACCTGGATGCTGCATTGGAGCGATCTTATGCAAGTATTGAAAAAATCTCATTCGACAACGCTTATTTTAGAAAGGACATCGGTTTTGATGTGGTCTGAATAAAATTTAGTAATTTTCTACTTTACAGTAGTTGAATGGATTCTTCCGTCATTATTATTCTTGCGTCACTACTATTTTCTGCGTATTCTTCAGGGATGGAAATTGCGTTCGTCTCGTCGAACCGTTTGAAAGTAGAATTGGACCGAAGCAAGAATTCCTGGTACAGTAAATTGCTCAATGTTTTTTATGGAAAAGACGGTCATTTCCTGGCTACGCTTCTATTGGCGAATAATGTCGGGATTGTCATTTTCGGGATCTACATGGCGGAAGCGCTTGATCCGCTGATCGCTTCCTGGGGAATCAAACAGGAATACCTGGTGGTGCTTCTACAGACGGTTATTTCGACCTTAATCGTTCTTTCGATTGCCGAATTTTTCCCGAAAGTTATCTTTCAGATTAATCCGAACGGAATTTTCCGGCTTGGATCGGCTCCGATGTGGGTGATTTACTGGCTGTTGTATATTCCGACAAAGTTGATTGTTTGGGCGAGCAACGGACTGCTGCGTATTTTCGGAATACATGTCGAACAATCGGAAAAAGTTTTTTCCAAGACCGATTTGCAGCATTTTGTGCAGGATGTCAACGAACGCATGGAAGAAGAAGGAGATTTGGGAAATGAGATTCAAATCCTTCAGAATGCCCTGGATTTCTCTAAGATAAAGGCCCGTGATTGCATGGTTCCGCGCATGGAAATTGAAGCCATTGACGTGGAAGAAAGCATTGAAAATCTCCTGGCGAAATTCGTTGAAACCCGTTTGTCCAAATTGCTTTTGTACCGCGATTCAGTAGACAACATTATTGGCTACGTGCATTCCTACGAGTTGTTTAAAAAGCCGGCTACAATCACACAAATTCTTCGGCCGATTTCCTTTGTTCCCGAAGCCATTCCGGGGAAGGAATTACTGGAATTATTCACGAAGAAAAGCCAGTCGATTGCCGTTGTGGTAGACGAATACGGCGGAACATCCGGAGTGGTGACGATTGAAGATGTGATCGAACAGATTTTTGGAGAAATCGAAGATGAACACGACGACGAGGATTGGCTGGAGGAGCAGATTTCCGAGAATAGTTACCGGTTTTCGGCACGTGCTGAGATTTCTTACCTGAACAGAACATATGGCTTAAAATTGCCTGAATCCGATTCTTATGAAACGTTGGGAGGTTTGGCAATTAATCAACTGGAAGCTATTCCGCAGGGTGGAGAAGAGCTGATCATCGGAAAATGGACTTTAATCGTAGAAGAAGTGACGGATCGGAGGATTGAGATAATCCGATTGATTCAGGGTTGATTTGACTTGGTTAAGCAAGTCTGCTGGAGTTGTTTAACCGACCTGAAATCATAATTTTATAAATTTATAAAATTAT
>NZ_JASLCN010000137.1 GCF_030151805.1 Fluviicola sp. | reverse complement strand
TGACCATCAATAACTACCTGTTGAAATATGATCTGAGGAAAGGAAAAAAACCGGAATGTACCCAACTGGGGAAATTGCCCCCCATACTTCCTTATATTTCCGATTACCTGGTTCTGAAAGATTCCGAAGTGTTGTTTTGCAGCAACGAAGGAACCAATGCACTTGTTCGTTTTAATTTGCGAACGAATGCATATACATTAAAACAGAAGCCAGACACAACAACGTCCACTTCCACACCTTACACGGGACTCACCTTAACACCTTATGGCAATCAGGATTTCATCTTTCCAATGGTGCCCTTAATCGAAAATACCGATGAAATACATCACTTTTTAGCGATGTATGATGCGCATCTGAATTTTCGTTACCCGATCGGGAATTTTAGAATATATGATGCGGACTATTATGCCCCCTATTATGCGTCGCCCATTATCTCCGCCATCGAAAACCAATCTTTTTACGCAACAACGAGTTCATCCGGAGGAGTGGTCAAATGCAAACTGGTGGATGAAGACGGAAAATTAAAGCTGGATTACGAAGAAGTTATCTGCTTTTTACCTGCAATCAATCAACGGATAAAAGCAAAAATCAAACATAAAGACATGGGAGACTTCAAGGTTCTGGAGGAAGCTTATATTTCTCATCCATATACAATCGGGATTTATTCCTGCGGAAACGCACTGATCCGGATCGCAAAAGAAACTCAAACAACGGTCAATCAATCTACTCACATGAAAAACCGGATCATGGATGCACCCTGGACGATGGAAGTTGTGGATCTGATTAAAAAAACAGGAAAATTCTCTTCTGTGGATGCACTCAGGTTCCGGTTCACCAATGCCTTCACGTATCAAAACCGTTTTTACGTTTTATCAAACCAATCGAATGAGAAACAAATTACCTTTTATGTACTTTATGAATAGCATACGGAATCATTTATTCGTTGCAATCGTGCTCATCTGTTGTGCTTGCAGTGAAAACAAATCTGAGAAAAAAATCCCTGTACCAAAAGAGGAAATTGCGTTGTTCACTCCTTATGAACAAATGCAAAATGCACAGATTTACCTGGATAAAACACTTGCTTTCAATACGGATTCGATTCCTTCGGACACTTTGTTTTTTATTCCGCTAAACAGCTGCGACAAGTGCATTGACCTGATTTTAAATTCCCTTCTGGCAAATGAATTTTCGGGTGCAATTGTTTTTGGCGGCAATATCAAGGATAAACCTATTTTCGAAAAGCAATACAAAGCATTGATGCAAAAACATACTTGTCTGGTTGACGAGAACTATGTCATGTACAAGTATGACCTGGATATTTACGGACCGACACTCCTGATCCGAAGCGGCAAATCTCCCCTGGTTGCACACCTGGATTTTACCAATTGGAAAGATGTTTTGAAAGAACTTCGATGGAAATGAACTACCTTTTTCAGGAATATTTCCTAAACTTGTTTCTCCAAAATTAAACAGGCTGCTCATGCTACCACACATCGGAATAAGTGCTCAGGAACAGGAAGAAATTCACTTGCATTTGAAATCATTTTTCAAAAATGACCAACTGGAATTTCTGGATCAATTGGCTGCTTTCCACAAAGCAGAGCTGGAATTGGTTGAAAAATACGGTCAGGAAGGTTTGCTCATCCTTTTGGATACGAAAACGCAGGTTTATGTCAGCGACGGTCCTAACCGCAGCCTGGAGATCATGCATTATACAGCAGTTCCTGAAACCTGCCCGTGGCATCATTTACATGAATTACCGCGCAATGAGGCAATCCGGAAAGCCTGGGAAAACTGGCCGATTGATTTTGTAAAGAGCCTGGAGGAATATTGCGTCGATCTTTTTGCTGTCTTCGAAAACAATACCTGGTTTCTAATTTATCCTTACCTGGCAAAAAATTACGATGATACGCACTACTACGCGTTTTTAGGTGGATCACAACCTCATCCGGATGCCCAATTACCAAAAGAATTGCTTGAAGCAGGATGGAACATGCCACACGACCTCAAAGAGCTATATGCTGTTCACGGACATTTCGGAAATGCTCAGAGCGTATTGACCGGCGATCGGTCGGATAATATCTCTCCGGCGGAAAAACTGGAAACGTCGCTTACTTTTCTCGAAGAATATGTTGACGAATGGGAAGCGGATTACAGTTTCTTTGAGCTTCTCCCGTTTCACGAAGACAGTTGTGGGAACTCTCAGAATTTTTTTAAACCGGAATGGGAAGTTGATACTTATTCCACTGTGGATTGGGACCACGAAACAAAAGAGATTTCGGGACGCAGTTCTTTAGCTGAATTTATTGATCACCGTTTTGGCGAATCTTTGCGCGGGGAATAAAACAACAAGTGAAAATTGAAAAGGTAAACGATTGAAAACAATCCGGAAAGTAACGGACAAAGTTTTCACTTTTATTAAAACCAATTCTTCTTCGTGTCCAGAACCCAGCCGAAATAAACAACTACAGAATTGTATACATTGCTGTAATTACTTGTTTTGACTTTGCTCGTGGTCACCAAATTATACGCCGCAAGCCCTGAAAAAAAGCGTTTGTTGGTATAAATAAATCCGGCTTTGAAATGATTGACAAAACCCGCAGTAAAGAAATACTTGTCGGGACTGGCACTCGTTGCCCGCATAAAATTGAATCCCAATTGCGGAATTTCAATAAAAGAAAGTGTCCAGTGTTTATTGATCACCCAATTGTAGCCATATCCACCTCCCAAATCAAATCCATTGACAATCAGATTGGTAAAACCATTCATGGAATCAAAGGCCGGTTTGGTGAGTTCACTCAATCGATCCAAAGAAATTCTATCGTTACTAATTGCTCCTGAAGCAATGAAAGAACCCGCACTTTTCAATTGCCTGCTAACGGGTGTAAACCCGGCAGAATAGGAATATTTCCGGTAATTGAACACGTAATCAACTTTGAGTTTGGAGGTAATGATGTTGATCTCTTTTTCGCGCTGTGTAATGATCGTATCATACGCTTCTCCATTCTTACCGTAGCTCAAGGTATAATCCAGGTTTTGCAGGTAAGAAAGGTTAAACTGAACTTGTAATGGACGATACGCTGTTGAAAAACGAAAATCCATATTCCGTTTCGAATTATCGGGGCTCAAACTGAAGCTATACCCGAGGTTGATCCACTTATAGCTGATCGCTCCACCCAATTGAAACTGGTTTCCCGTACCGAAATTTGCTTTCAGAAAAGTACTGTCGCTGGTTTTGGTGGTAAAGGAAATATCCTGTGTTTTAAAGGTCCAGATTCCCCGGGGAACGATCTTCCGGTAATTGCTTTCGATATAATTCGTATCTGTTTGTGCCAGAAGTTCTTTCCCGAAGGGAAATACCATTATTAAAACTATAATTACAAAGCTACTTTTCACCGAATAACGCTACAGACGAAACTTTAAACGCACTTCTCGTTAGAAAAGTATATCTCGGCTCTATTTTATCTTTGGAAATGCCAAAAATCCGGGTGATCAATCTTTTTTCCAATATGTGGTGTCCGAAAATGGAGGGATGAACTCTTTTTTTTTACGGTCGTTTTCACACATCTGTCATGTGTTTTGATTTTAGGATTTCAAGGTTTTTTTCCTTTCTGATCCCGGGAAAACAGGACTGAAGAGGGGCCAAAAACGGCTGAAACGCCCTAAAACCG
>NZ_JASLCN010000136.1 GCF_030151805.1 Fluviicola sp. | reverse complement strand
TGTTGAAAACGTAGTTCGAATCCACCGGAATCACAAACTGAGTGGTTAGCGTATCGCCGCAATTATCGGTTACATGTAAATCATGCACTCCAGCGCACAGACCAGTTACCAAACTATAGCCGCTTGAAGTGACTACTTGTGAACCATTGTCAATATCCAGTTCAAAATCCGCATTTCCCGAAACTGTTATTGCTACTTCTCCCACGCAGGAATTTGCATCGGAAGGCATGGAGAAGGAGTTGGCGATCGTTAAAGGGAGAACCGGAATAATGGTTAAATCCAAGGTAATAATCGAATCGCAACCTCCGGCATTCAGAATAGTATCAACATACTGACCGGAAGCAGTGTAAATTTGACCGTTAAACGGCCAAAGGAACGATCCGCAAGCAGTTTGAGTATCTGATCCGGAAGACGGATGTGTAATCGTTAAATTCAGAGTAACCGTAGAATCACAACCTGCTGCATTTTGCAATACAACTATTGGTGCATTTGTAGATGAATAATAGGTTGTTCCATCAATCCAGGTCAAAGAATCACAAGCAATCTGAGTGTCAATAGCAGCATTCGAAAGGATTGTCAGGTTCAATGTAACTACCGAATCAACACCATCTACATTTGTAAATGTATATTGCGGAGTATTTGTACTTGTTGCATATGTGGTCCCATTTATCCACGTAAAAGGTCCGCAAGATGACACTTGTTGCGTGTGTTGAATTGCAGGAACCAATTTCAGTCTTGAGATCCCATTTTTTCCGGGAGTCATGACAAACCGACCTACCAAAACCGGGTTCCCTGAGGGATTAACATAAATGTCGTTTACACTGGCACCAGCCATCGTAATATCTAAATTTTTAAATGCTACCTCTGTACCATTACTTTCAACAATAGATACCATCCCGGAACCAATAACTATTCTTCCATTTGGCAAAATCCCTATGGATTCAGGAAAATTATACATTGCGGCATCCGAAACAAAAGTCAAATCGGCAGATCCATCCGAGTTTAATCTTCCAATTCTGCGATCCTGACTATCGGTGTAAGAATAAAACTCCCCACCAACTACAATCTTCCCGTCATTTTGAATGGCCATTGCTCTAATATCATTATGTGCATAAGCTGATGCGGGCACGAAAAAATTATTCAATATTCCATTATTGGTCAAAAGGGCAATTCTTGCCCTGGATGTTCCCGCATAGGTGCCAAATTTTCCGCAGATCAGAATTTCATCATTGGGTTTCACAATCAAATCCAGGACAAAATCGTTCGGCCCGGAAGAAGGTGTAAATGTCCCATCCAGGGAACCATTTGGTAGCAATCGGACGATTCTTGTTACCGCTGTACCATTGTAAAGACCAAAATCTCCGGCTACAATAATTTTACCGTCTGATTGAATACCCAATGCAAGTACATTAGCAGAATACCCGGAGAATCCTGTCCCTGCGTTAAACGAATTATCAATTGTACCGTTTGGATTGAGTCGTACGATGTTTTTAATACTCGTGCCGTTATAAGAACTGAATTGACCACATACAATGACTTTACCATCGGGTTGCGTTACGATGTCCATTACACTTCCATTAAATCCCGTTCCCGGTTTAAAAGAATAGTCGATATGCCCGTAACGGTCTAATTTGGTAATATCGTTTCTGAATGATCCGTTATATGTCGTGAAATCACCACCGACAAATATATTTTGGTTTGCATCAACGTGCATCGTATACGCCCGGTAATCGATTAATCCAGTACCTACTTTGTACATCCAGACAGGTGATCCGGAATTAGTCAGCATAGTCATATTAGATGTTGAAACGTTATTCAGATCATCAAAGAATCCCGATACCGAAAAGGAACCATCATCGAATGAAATTAATGCATGTGCTTCTACCGAATATTCCTGGTTGAATCCTTGTCCCAAGTTCAACGTATTGTCAATAGTTCCGTTCAGATGATATCGTTTCACCAATACCGATGGAGTTGTTAAAGAATTATCGCGGCGCCCGTAAACATAAATCTTATTATCATTGGTTCGTACAATTCTCTTTGCAACAAGGTCAGTCGTTGGTATTACGATTGGTGTAAAGGAATTATCAATGATTCCATTTGGTAAAAGGCGATACACTTTATTATTGGAAAGGAATAATATTTTACCATCGTCCAACACCTCACTATCACTATAACCGAAGCTTCCCTGCGGTCCAACAGCTGAAGAATTAAATGAATTATCTATTGTTCCGTCATAATTCAACTTTTGAATAAAATTCTCAAAAACAACCAATACCGAACTGTCTGCCTGTACAATGAATTCTGCAATATCCTGCAAACTCCCGCTGTATGGTGACACAAAATTAGGATCGTAAGAACCATCATTGTTTAATCGTGCAATCACGGTAGTTGAGACTGGTCCGCCCATAGCGCAGATATATTTTCCACCGGGAAGTTCAGCAATGGCTCTCACATGTGAACTATTCCCCGTAAGCGGAGATACAAATGACGGATCGACCGTTCCATTGGGAAGAATTCTCACCAAACTTCCGGATGCATGCCCCTGGTAACCGGGAAAACACCCAAAGGCAAAGATCTTCGAATCAGAAGTCTCCATCAATCCTCTCATGGAATTATACACATCATATTGAAAAGTGCCCTGGTAAAAAGAAGAGATTTTCTTACCCAAAGAATCAATTTTGAGAATCCCTTTATTCCCTCCTAAAAGAATAATTTGAGATTTATTATCCTTTTTAATTGCTCCGAAGACTACATTACCATCGTTTGGTGAAGTGTAGCTGAAACTCGGATCATCGATAATTAACTGGGAAAAACAGAGATTGCAGGTAACACATATAAGTACTATCGCTACAGAAAAGATTTTTGACATAATAAACAGGTAGTTAAGATTTTAAGAGCAAAAGTAAAAAATCTGATTCAAATTAATCACTTTTTTTATCAGATGGATTCAGTCGTATAACTCCACAAAAGTAAAGAGACAAAAAAGTCCGCAGTTATAATGACTGCGGACTTTCTAAAATGTGCTTATTTAACTATAATCTTATTGCTTCATAACACGTTGAACACTTTGTCCGCTTGAATTTCTGAAATCAAACAAATAAATGCCGCGTTCAAAGTTTTCTAAAGAAATGGTTTCCTGGTTTTGAATCTGATCTTTCAACACTATTTTTCCCTGCAGGTCATAAACTGTTAATTCCGCATCTGATCCGGAGAAATTGATATGGACCTGGTTGTTTGTTGGGTTCGGATAAACCTCGAACAAGGCTTGTTTGTAATCCACTAGTCCAGCCGTAGAAACCGAACCGTTGTTGAAGTAAATGGCTTCTGTTACCGCAAAGTATTCTCCTACTGATTTATTCGGGCAGAACACGCTCAACTGTAGCCAGTAAACTCCATTGCCGTTGTTTAATACATAAGAAGTTGTGTCGAAGTTTGATCCGTTGGAATCCACGATATTCCAGATGACGTTCACCGTATTTCCGTTTGCCCAAATCGAGTCGATATAAGCTGTATCTATTCCGGCGTAGTAAATATCACAATTCGTTACCGTTACTCCTAAGGAATCAATTGCCAGGGAATCTATGAATGGGTTGTTGAAGACGTAATTGGAGTCTACCGGAACCACTATTTGGGTTGTTAATGTATCGCCGCAATTATCGGTTACATGTAAATCATGCACTCCGGCACACAAGTTCGTCACCAGGCTGTATCCGCTTGAAGTGATGAGTTGGGAACCATTGTCGAAATCTAGTTCAAAATCGGCATTTCCGGAAAACGTTACCGCTGCTTCGCCCACACAGGAATTTGCATCGGAAGGCAGGGAGAAGCAGCTAATTGATATCGGTTGATTCGTTTGGATAGTCAAATCCAACGTAATGATCGAGTCACATCCGCCCGAACTTACAAGTGAGTCATAATATATTCCGGAACTTGTATACGTTAACCCCGTCTGATTCCAGTAGTAGTCGCCACAACTGGTAATCTGTGAAATTGCATTAGTCGGATAACAATCCAATAAACGTGCGATCCTGTTTCTGCTGATTCCATTGTAGGTGGTAAAATTCCCACTCATTATAATTCTTCCGTCCGACTGAAGAGCCAAATTAGTAATGGTGGTGTTTGCACCTAATCCCGGATCAAATGTCGTATCAAGCGTTCCATCTGCATTCAATCGTGCAATGTTCTTCCTTGCAACTCCATTGATGTTTGAAAAAAGTCCTCCGATAACAATACTTCCATTGGGTTGAATTAATAACGCATTAACGGTATTCAAAGATCCGGTAAATGTGAGTATATTGAATCCAGGGTCCATAGTTCCATTGGAATTTAGGCGAATAATAGCTTTGCCACTATTCCCGTTAAATGATGTAAAAGATCCTCCCAATAAGATTTTACCGTCTGATTGCAATGCTGCAGTATACAAAGTGGTGTTGGGCCCTGATCCGCTATTAAAGGATGCATCCGGTGTACCATCTTCGTTGAGCCTGACAATTTTGTTATATGAGGTGCCATTGTAGGAGGTAAAGTTTCCCACAGCCAATATTTTACCATCTGGTTGCAGAATGATTTTATCCAAATAATCATTAAATCCGCTTCCGATAGTAAAGCTCATATCCAAAGAGCCGTCAGGATTTAGACGTGCTATTTTAGAACTCGGAACATTGTTTATCGTACTGAACTCTCCTCCCACTAATATTTTTCCATCCGATTGTACCTTAATTGTAGTAACGGCACCATCTGCACCCGTTCCTGCATCAAATGACTGATCAATAGAGCCGTTCTCATTTAAACGCATAAGCCGGTTTATAAGTGTATCATTGAACGATGTGAAATTACCCCCCAAAAGGATCTTTCCGTCTGACTGGACATAACTGGCAGAAACATTCAAAAAAGCTCCTCTTCCTACCTGGAAAGTGGAGTCCAGGTTACCATCCTCCGGATTGAGTCGAGCAATGCTGGTCCGGTAAGCATTATTCATACTGTAGAAAATCCCACCAACAACCAATTTACCATCCGTTTGTAAGCTAATCGTATGAACCCCGTTTGTAGCGCCCGTACCGGAATTAAATACATCATCCAAAGAACCGTCTTCATTGACTTTGACGATTTTGTTGAACGGTACATCATTCACGGTTGAAAAACTTCCTCCTAAAACAATTTTCCCCCCGGTAGTTATATTGACTGAGTAAATAAATGTATTGTTGGGCAAGTTAGTCTTAAAAGTGCTGTCGATACTTCCGTCTGTTTCGAAACGAACGATTCCGCGATGGATCGAATCATT
This sequence comes from Fluviicola sp., assembly GCF_030151805.1. GTDB lineage: Bacteria > Bacteroidota > Bacteroidia > Flavobacteriales_D > Crocinitomicaceae > Fluviicola. The sequence goes on along the minus strand of NZ_JASLCN010000136.1, from coordinate 18,784 downwards.
TACTGTATTGAAATAACCTCCGGCCAGAATTTTTCCATTGGATTGACATTGGATATTCCACACATCACCCTGATTAATTCCTGTACCCGGATCGAAGCTATTGTCTCTTGTCCCGTCAGTATTCAACCGGGCAATTCTATTAATCGCAAAACCATTCAAATCGGTAAAGTTTCCCCCTATTAGAATTTTTCCATCTGCCTGCAGATTCATAGATTTCACAAAAGAATTAACCCCGGTTCCCGGATTGAAACTCAAATCTACAGATCCGTCACTGTTCAATCGCGCAATATCATTTACCGAAGTAAAATTTACTGTCGTAAAGTTCCCTCCGATAAGAATTTTCCCATCAGGTTGAACCAAAGAACTGTAAACAGTACCAAAAACACCGTTACCTGAATTGAAGGTAAAATCGAGTGAGCCATCACTATTTATTCGGGCAAATTTATTCCGGTTTTCCAAATCGACTTGTGTAAACTCTCCGCCAATAACCATTTTACCATCTGATTGTAAACTAATCGTCCACACGTCCCCATCCGTATAAGCAATGGTCGTTTCCAGTGTTCCATCCGGATTAATCCGAATTACCTCACTATTGGAGCTCGAATTCTGATTAATTGCCATCAGGATCTTCCCATCCGGTTGAATAACAGAAGTTCTGGCTGTATAATTACTAGTGCCTCCTGAAGAATAATTGACGTTGAAGCTTGAATCCAGGGTCCCATTCGGATTTAACCTGGCAATATTGGTTCTATTAACCCCATTAACTGCTGTAAAGTTACCACCTATGACTATTTTTCCGTCGGGCTGTACACAGCTTGTATAAACAACCCCGCTTACCAAGCTTCCACGATTGATCCCTACATCATTGGGATTAAATGAAAAATCATTACTTCCGGGTTGTGCAAAATTGATCTGCGAAAAAATGGTTAAAAAGGTTGCTATTGTTACTAATCGCTTCATTCCGGTTAAAATTGATTTCGCAAAAATACAAAAATCCGCTCATCAGAAGACGAACGGATTTTCCTTATAAATTATGCTGTTTCTTAAGCCTCCACGTGCATGTAGCTCTCTACACTCGGACAAGAACACACCAAGTTTCTGTCTCCGTAAGCGTTGTCTACACGACGAACCGGAACCCAGTATTTCCACTCTTTCAAATAAGCAACCGGGTAAGCTGCTTCTTGCGGAGAATACGGGTAATTCCATTCTTTGTTGATGATACAATCTGCAGTGTGCGGAGCGTTTTTCAACAAGTTGTTTTCTCTGTCTGCCTGACCGTTTTCAATCGCTGCGATCTCAGAACGGATTTTGATCATTGCTTCGATGAAACGATCCAATTCTTCTTTGTCTTCAGATTCTGTCGGTTCAACCATCAAAGTTCCTGCAACCGGGAATGAAACCGTTGGTGCATGGAAATTGAAGTCGATCAAACGCTTCGCCATATCCGCTACTTCTACGTCTGCCGTTTTCTTGAAATCACGACAATCCAAAATCATTTCGTGGGCAACCGTTCCGTTTTTACCGGTGTACAATACGTCGTAATGACCTTTCAATTTCGCTGCAATGTAGTTTGCGTTTAAGATTGCTGCTTCCGTAGAATTACGCAATCCTTCCGCTCCCAACATTTTGATGTATCCGTAAGAGATCAACAGGATCAATGCGCTTCCGTATGGTGCTGCAGAAACTGCGTGGATCGGAGTTGAACCTCCTGCCGCAACCACCGGGTTACTTGGCAAGAACGGCGCCAAATGCGCTGCTACTCCGATTGGTCCCATTCCTGGTCCGCCACCTCCGTGAGGAATTGCAAATGTTTTGTGTAAGTTCAAGTGACAAACGTCAGCGCCGATATTTCCAGGATTTGTCAATCCGACCTGCGCGTTCATGTTTGCACCGTCCATGTATACTTGTCCACCGTTTTCGTGGATGATAGACGTGATTTCGCGAATTCCTTCTTCGTAAACTCCGTGAGTAGAAGGATACGTCACCATCAAACCAGCCAATTCATTTCCGATCTGGTTCGCTACGGTTCTTAATTCGTCGATATTGATGTTTCCGTTTTCGTCACAACCCGTTACAACTACTTCCATTCCTGCCATTACTGCAGAAGCCGGGTTTGTTCCGTGCGCCGAAGAAGGAATGATCATTTTGGTACGTTGCTTGTCTCCTCTGCTTTCGTGGTACGCTTTGATCACCATCAATCCTGCGTATTCTCCCTGAGCTCCGGAGTTTGGTTGCAAAGACATTGCTGCAAATCCTGTAGACTCACACAAATCTTTTTCCAACTGACGGAACATCGCATGATAACCCGCAGCCTGATCAACCGGAGCAAACGGATGCATGTTTGCAAACTGAGGATTCGTGATCGGAATCAACTCAGAAGCTGCATTTAATTTCATCGTACAAGATCCAAGCGGAATCATGGAGTGAACCAACGAAAGATCCTTGTTCTCCAAACGCTTCAGGTAACGCATCATCTTTGATTCGGAATGATGCTTATTGAATGTCGGGTGAGTGAATACTCCGTCCGTTCTTAATACCGTTCCGTTCAAGGATGTATTTGCAGAAGCAGTATTTGCTCCGAAGATGCTCAGGATAGTCGCCACATCTTCTGATGTATGCGGTTCGCCAAAGCTGATGGTCAATTCAGATTCATTGATGATGCGGAAGTTCATTCCTTTCGCCTCAGCAGCAGCTTTGATTTTTGCCGTGTCTACTCCTTTTACCCAAATGGTATCGAAGAACGAATCAGAACCCAATTGGATTCCTGCAGCTTTCAATCCTGCAGCAGTTGCAGAAGCCAATCCGTTTACGTGCCCAGCAATTTCTTTCATTCCTGCCGGACCGTGGTAAACAGCATACATCGATGCCATTACAGCCAATAAAGCCTGAGCAGTACAAATATTGGAAGTTGCTTTATCGCGTTTGATATGTTGTTCGCGTGTTTGCAACGCCATTCTCAAAGCCAGATTATCATCCGCATCTTTTGAAACACCGATAATACGACCCGGCATGGTGCGCTTGTATTCGTCTTTCGCAGCGAAGAATGCAGCGTGAGGACCTCCGTAACCCATCGGAACCCCGAAACGTTGAGAAGAGCCGAATACCACATCAGCTCCGAGAGAACCCGGTGATTTCAATAAAACCAATGATAAAATATCCGCAGCAACCGCAGTTTTCAATCCGTTATTGCGGCTGATAAATCCTGCAACATCCGTAATATTTCCTTGTGCATCCGGATACTGAACAATCGCTCCGAAATATGTTCCGTCATTGGTGAAAGTTGTTTCATCTCCCTCAACCAACTCGATTCCTAAATTCAACGCACGACCCAAAACAACATCTTTGGTTTGCGGGAATGCATTTTTTGAAATGAAGAATTTATTTACACCGTCTTTTACCTCCTGGCGTGAACGTGAATTCCAGAACATGATCATTGCTTCGGAAGCAGCGGTTCCTTCATCCAATAACGATGCATTTGCAATTTCCATTCCCGTTAACTCCATCACCATTGTCTGGAAATTCAGCAAAGCCTCCAAACGACCCTGGGAAATTTCAGCCTGGTAAGGCGTATAAGCCGTATACCATCCCGGATTCTCCAAAACATTGCGCAAAATCACAGAAGGAACAATCGTTTCATTGTATCCTAATCCGATGAATGATTTATACACTTTATTTTGAGCACCCAATGCGGTAATGTGTTGCAAATATTCCTGCTCACTCAAAGCAGCATCAATCTTCAACTCTCCGGCCAAACGGATGTGTGAAGGGATGGTTTTATCTACTAATTCTTGAATCGATTTAACACCAATTGCAGCTAACATCTCAGATTTCTCAGCTGAATCAGGTCCAATGTGACGGGATGAAAATGCACTCATAAAAACTTCACTAATTTTTAAGGCCCACTTTTACTAGTAAGCCGGTGCAAAGATAGCGAATTTAACCACTCGTTATTTCGATTTAGTGGGAATATTTGTTAAGCGAAACAAGACGGTTCGGATAAGAATTCAAGAATTCGATTCAAGCGGGGTTTTCTGCTGAATGTCAACTAAAAGTAAAACCAAAACTCAATTGCAGGTTGCTTTTCTTTCCAACATTTCCGGACCTCCCATTTTTTCAAATTCCTTGCATTTTGCCTTCTTTTCCCTGATGAGTTTTTTTACCTCTTTTTCATCCGAAGAAGTGGGCGCTTTATGTCTCAATTGTTCGTACTTATTGGTCAGTTTGTCGCTCACACGAATACAATCACAAATAGAATCTTCACCACATGAACTCATGGTTAGTGAAAGAAGACCGAAAAAAAATAGATGGGATAACTTCATGTGTTCATTTTTATGAATTCCTGTTAAATATACTTTGAATAAAGTCTCATATACTAAAGGAATTCTTTTCTTTGTTTATTGCAAACAAATGTAAGCCATGCAAACAAAACTTCCAAAGGTAGGAACTACCATCTTCACGACGATGAGTCAGATGGCAAATGAGTATCAGGCAATTAATCTTTCACAAGGTTTTCCGAATTTTCCGATTGATCCTCTGATTGAGGAATTATTGGCAAAGAACAGCAGGGAAAATGTGCATCAATACGCTCCGATGTCCGGGTTACCGGTTTTACTGGATGGCATTGCCGCGATGATTCACCGGGTTTATCAACGCTCTTTGAATCCGGCAGCTGAAATTTTGGTAACTGCAGGTGCTACACAGGGAATTTTTGCAGCACTTCAAGCTCTGGTTCATCCGGGTGATGAAGTGGTGATTCTGGATCCGGCATACGATTGTTATAATCCGGCTGTACATTTGGCGGGCGGAATACCAATTCACATTCCCATGCGGGAAGATTTCACGATTGACTGGCGCGAGCTTCGTCAGACTGTAAATCAGAAAACACGTGTGCTGATCATTAACAATCCGCACAATCCTTCCGGAAAAATGATGGACCAGGCAGATTATAATGCTTTGGTACAAGTAATGATTGATCACCCGAATCTGATCTTGCTTTCGGATGAGGTGTACGAATTCATCACCTTCGAAAAGCCGCACTTTTCCGCACATCATCATGAAATTTTGCGAAACAGAAGCGTGATTGTTTCCTCTTTCGGAAAAACCTTTCATCTGACAGGATGGAAAGTCGGTTACCTGGTTGCCCCGGAGCCGATCATGAAAGAAATCAAAAAAGTGCATCAATTCCTGGTGTTTTCCGTAAACAGCGTTGCTCAGAAAACATTAGCAGATTATATCTCTACAACCGATGTCACCACATTGGGAAAATTCTACCAGGACAAACGCGATCGTTTCAAAGAACTCCTATTCGGAAGCAAGTTTGAATTCCTTCCAAGTGAAGGAACCTATTTTCAAACGGTGCGCTACAAGGCACTCTCCGATTTGCCGGATGTTCAATTTTGCGAGTGGCTGGTAAAAGAAGTCGGTGTTGCCGCTATTCCGCTATCTGTTTTTTATGAAGAGCGGAATGATTATCACACCATTCGTTTTTGTTTTGCAAAAACAGATGACACATTAATTCAAGCAGCCGAAAGATTATGCAAGATTTAAGAATAACACTCGTTCAGGCAGACCAGTTTTGGGAAGACAAGAAAGCCAACTTAAAACACTATGAAGCCTTGTTGCAATCGGTTTCGCAAACCGATCTGATTTTATTGCCTGAAATGTTTCAGACCGGCTTCTCCATGAATGCTGCTGATTTGGCAGAACAAATGGATAACAGCTTAAGCATTGAATGGTTAAAAAGTCAGGCAGCTGAAAAAAAAGCGGCCTTTTATACTTCTTTAATAATAGAAGAAAACGGAAACTATTATAATAGAGGTGTCTTTGTAGAGCCAACCGGAAAAATCAGCCTGTATGATAAACGCAAGTTATTCGGAATGGCAGATGAATCCATTTACTTTCAGGCAGGGAACAAAGAAACCATTGTCGAATACCTGGGCTGGAAAATCAACCTGCAAATTTGTTATGATCTGCGTTTTCCTGAAAATGTGCGAAACGGTGAGCTTAATGGCCAGGCGGCATACGACCTTTTATTATATGTAGCGAACTGGCCGGAAAGAAGAATTCATCACTGGTCGGTTTTACTTCCTGCAAGAGCAATTGAAAATCAATGTTATGTTGCCGGGTTGAATCGGATAGGTAAAGACGGCTCAAAACATAATTACAACGGTCAAAGCAAATTAATTAATATTTTAGGTGAAGAAATTTCCAACCTTTCCGAACTTGAATGCGTCAATACCATAAGTATCAGTTATTCTGAGATGAAACAGTTACGGGAGAAACTACCTTTTCTCAAGGACAGTAACTACCGTTCATTGGATAATTAATACCGTTTAATAAATAAATTAGCCATTAATCCGGTTAATTAACTTATATTTAAAACTTCGTAAATTAAAGAAACATGAAAAAACAGATTACACTTTTAGCTTCGGTTCTATTTGTTGCTGGGATTTCTTCAGCTCAGGTGAACAAAAGCTTTGAAAAAGCTCAAAAACAACCTTTGAAATTCACAACTGCCGTAAAAGGAGCTGTGGATAACGTTAGTGCTGGTGAAAAAGCGGGAGGAGCAATTATTTATCAATCCGATTTCTCTGACAATGCAACTTGGGCTACAGGTAACATAGCACCAGGTGTTCAAGGAAGCTTCCAATTCGGAGGTTACCCTACAAACTTTGCTGATTATCTTGCAGCAACACCAACTACAGGAATGACTGCACCAATGGCTTACTTTGATGCTGTTCAATACTTGTTGGCAGCGCCAGGAACACCAGTTGGAGTTCAAAACGCTTACTTGCAAAGTCCTACAATTGACATGTCTGCTTCAGCAGTTATTTCTGTAAGCTTCGCACAGGTTTACCGTCGTTTCAATCACGATGTTCTATATGTAGAGATCAGTACTGATAACGGTGCTACCTGGCCGGCTTCAATGTCTAAGGTAGTAAATAGTAATGCTATCGGAAACGGTGCAACATTGAAAACCACATTAACTACAGATTTCTTGATCGGTCCTGGGGTAACTCAAGGAAAAGTTCGTCTTCGTTGGGAGTCTTTGACTGCTGATAACGATTACGGTAGTGGTTACGGTTGGGCTATTGACAACTTCAAAGTTCTTGAAGGATATGAAAATAACCTTCAATTAAAAGAAGTATACTATGCATACGGAAACCAGGCTTTGACAGCAACTCAAATGCCTTTGTCTCAAGTAGCTGGTGCAGGAAAGTATTCTTTCGCTGCTGACGTTCAAAACGTTGGTTCTGCAATTCAGCCTACAAGCTTCAAAGTAACTTCTGGTGCTTACAACCAAACAAGTGTTCAGGGAGATTTAGCTCCATTTGCTGAAGATTCACTTGAGATCGACTTCACTAACGGATTTACAATTCCTGCAACTGTTGGAACGTATAACTTCAAGTTCGCAGCATTGTCTGATAGCGTACTTTCTTTCACTATTGATGATACACTTTCTGCTCCGTTTGCTGTTACAAATAAAATCTATGCAGCTGATACATACAATGGAACACCTGCTTCAATGTCAGGAAGCTTCACAAGATGGGCTACTCAAACAGGAGATCCTCAAATCGGAACATTGTTCGAAATCTTCAGTGATGAAGTAGTTGGAGCTATCCAAATTGGTATCGGAACAGTTAGCCAATCTCAACAAGCAACTTACATCGGTCGTTTGGTTTACGGTAGTATCTACAAATACAACTTTACTTCTCAAGCATGGGATTACGTTGACAGAACTGACGAGCATGAGATCGTTGCTGCAGATTTCGGAAACATCATTAAGTGTTACTTACCGAACCTTCCTCCAGTAAATGCTAGTAATGGTGGTCTTTACCTTGTAACAGCTGGTACTTACAATAACTTCGAAGTTCCAATTGCATTCGCTGGTAAAATTATTGCTGGAAACACAAGAGGTTTCAACGGAACAACTGCTAATGGTTTGGCTTCTGACGGAGACAAAGTTGAAGCTCCTGTAGTTCGTATGGATTTCACAGATTACACAGGTCTTACTGAGTTGACTTCTGCAACAAACGTTTCTGTATTCCCTAACCCATTCGTTGGAACAACTGAGATCAAGTTCAACTTGAAAGCTGAGTCTCAAGTTTCTGTAGTAATTACTGATGTTGCTGGTCGTACAGTAGCTACAGTTCCTGCTTCTAAAATGAATGCTGGTGAGCAATCAATCGCTATCGACGGAACAAACTTTGTAGCTGGTGTTTACAACTACACGTTGAGAATCGGTAACGAAACAATCACAAAACGTATCATTAAGAAATAATTCTTAATTGAATATAGGAAATGGGGGCTTCGGTCCCCATTTTTCGTTTATACTTGCAGCATGGAACCGGAATGGGGATTATTCGGACTTTTTCTAAGCAGTTTTCTGGCATCCACTATTTTACCACTTCCTTCTGAGGCAGCCGTTCTTTTTATGCTTAGCAATGGAAATAATTCTCCGTGGGCAATTCTTGCCGTTGCAACGTTTGGGAATTGTCTGGGTGGAAGCACGAACTATTTTCTCGGGCAGTTTGTCCGCAAGCGATGGATCAAAAAAACAGGAACAAAAGCACAACACATCGCATCGAAATACGGGCCACTGGCCGCAGCATTATCCTGGCTACCCATTATCGGAGATCCTATTCTAATTGCATTGGGAATTTATCGCTCACGCATCCTTCCTACTTTTCTGTTTATGTTTGCAGGAAAATTTCTACGCTATTTGATTCTGGTTCTTAGTTTCCTGTATTTGAGCTAGCTTGTTCTTCCAGTTCTTTCGAACGCTTTAACCACTTCTTCGCCTTTTTTTCCTTTCCGATTTTCAGATACAACTGACCAAGCGTGTCGCAATTCCAATCATTCTCATCCAGATTGATTGCTCTTTTTGCCCAGCCAATGGCTTCTTTCAGCAACACCGGATCCGATGTGCCCACAGATCGCTGCCAGGCATAAATACTCAATATTTCCGCATCGTCCCAATCTTTCAGGTAACGACTCGTCAATTCATCTAACTTCAATTGGTTCCCGACGTTCATGTAGAAATCGAGCTCCGATGCTTTTTTGTATTCCTGGCGTTCCGGGGCATACTTTTCAACCAGTGCAAGGAATTTCTGTAGTTCCTCCTCTGACCTGGAACGAAGAAGAAAACGGAATGCATTGTCAAAACACGTGTTTTTCAGATTTTCTATTGTTCCATCCGGAAATTTTCCCGGATTCGCCAAGGCATACTGCATGAGTTTTGAATCAAAAGAAGTGCAACCCGCATAGAAAAAAGACCGGTTTTCCACCGACAACCATTCCGGTTCCGGAATCGATTCAAAATATGCTTCAATGTAAGGTGTTCCTTTTAAATCGCCGGTTATCGTGGCAAAACGGGTGAGTTTCTTCAGCAGTTCCGGATTCCGGTCTCCATTCTGAAAGCGTTTTTCCAGGCTTAAATAGCGGTTATCCTTATCCTGAACCAATTCAATGGTATTCAAAAAGAATTTGACCGTATTGGCACCCACTGTGCGATGCACTATTTCACCTGTAGAATCAAGCCAAAGCAAGGTAGGAAATGCCTCTATCTTAAACGATTTGGAAAGTTCAATGCCGTCTCCTTTCTCCATGTCCAGCTTGTAGTTGATAAACAACTCATTGTATCTGTCTCCGAGCGTTTGATCCGTAAAAATATTACTCGCCAAGCTCTTGCAGGGAACACACCAGGTCGTGTAACAATCTACAAAAATCAATTTATTTTCCCGCTTTGCTTTCTTCAGAACTTCAGCAAACGGGACATTTTCAATAAATTGAATCTGGGCGCTTAATGTGGAATAAAAAACTAAAAAAGGAATAATACTGAATAGTGATGTTTTCATGAGATCTAAATTTTAAGCATTCTCACCAGGTTCCGGGAATGCGTGTCCACATGTATGTAATCCTCCAAATTCGGATTAAGTACAAAAAACGCTTCTTCCATTACCTTCTCATTGATTCGTGCAATATCTGAAAATTTGATCTGATCTTCCAAAAATAATTGAACAGCCATTTCATTTGCAGCATTCAGCGCACACGCTTTTGTTCCGCCGGCTTTCATTGCATCATAAGCCAACTGAAGATTTTTAAACACTTCCTTATTCGGTTGCTCAAAAGTCAATTGCGGATAATCCAGGAAATTAAATCGTGGAAAGTCCGTTTTCAAACGATCCGGATAGGTCAATGCAAACTGAATCGGCAGTTTCATATCCGGAAGTCCCATTTGGGCTTTCATACTTCCATCTTCAAACTGAACCAGTGAATGAACAACTGATTGCGGGTGAATGATGATATCAATCTGTTCCGCTTTCAACCCGAAAAGCCATTTCGCTTCAATCACTTCCAAACCTTTATTCATCATCGTAGCCGAATCAATGGTGATTTTTGAACCCATTGACCAATTCGGGTGTTTCAATGCCTGAGCTTTCGTAACCTGCAGCAGTTGTTCGCTTGTAAATCCACGGAATGGTCCGCCGGAAGCCGTCAGGTAAATCTTTTCGATTGGATTGTGAAACTCTCCCACCAAACACTGAAAGATGGCAGAATGCTCCGAATCTACCGGATAAATATTCACTCCTTTTGCACGTGCTCTTTGCGTAACCAATTCTCCGGCAACAACCAGTGTTTCCTTATTTGCCAAAGCAATGTCTTTTCCGGCTTCGATTGCAGCCAAAGTGGGTTTCAATCCGGCGTAGCCGACCAATGCAGTCAGAACAACATCTACTTCGTGAAATTCCACAACCTGGCAAAGCGCCTGTGCTCCGGCATAAACATGAATGTCTTCAGAAAAAAGTGCGTCTTTCACTTCCTCGTATTTCGTTTCATCATTGATCACAACCGCATTCGGCTGAAATTGCTTTGCCTGTTCAATCAATAATTTCGCATTCGACTGGGCTGTAATCACCTGCAAGTCGAATCTGTCCGGATAAGCCTGAATTACTTCCAAAGCCTGAGTCCCGATCGAACCGGTAGAACCGAGAATTGCAACACCTTTTTTCTGCATCTTACAAAGTTAAAAATCATTCCGATGATTCCCTCTTTCCCATTTCAGATTCTGTGATTCTTCCTACCTTTGCCCTATGAAATACCGCATTTTATCTGACGAAGAACTGCAGCATCTGGAAGGTGATTTAAAAGCATTTTTAATCATTAACGGAGTGCATGCCGAAGAATGGGAAAAACTCAACCAGGAAGAGCCTGAAAAAGCGCTTGCTTTGGTAGAATTGTTTTCCGATCAGGTATTTCAAACCATTTATGAAAAAATTCATTTCCTGGAACATCGTTCTCCGGAATCCTGCCTGGTATTCCGCTTCTTAAAGGACGAACAGGAACTCATTGCCATTCAGCGAAATCCGGATTCGTCATTGGATCTTTCAAGCACAGAGGGCATTCACCTCGCACTTAGTCAGCATCTGAAAGAGTTGTCGATTTTCACCAGTAAACGGGCTTTCGGTCAGGAACGCGAACAGGAAATTCATCAGTTAATCGAACAGGGAGCTATTTTGTCGAGTGAAGAATTTTGGAACTCATTGCAGGAAATTCTGTGAATTCAACTAAATTACTAGGAAAGCATAAGTAAATTGCACAGTCAAATCGGACAACTACTCACCCAAAATTTGCTTGAGTACAATCTCCGAAAAAAGTATTTGGTACTCTACTCAGAAAGCTTAGTTTTACCCAAGCACCCCGCTTGATGTATTATGAAAGTTAAATTCACTTACTTACTATTTGGAGTACTTTTTTTAGTCCTTTCCGCTTGCTCAAATTCCAGCATCGATAACCGTTTGGTAAAAAAGTGGACGCTAACAAAAGTGGACGGATACGGGCCGGACAAGGATAAAATTCTTGGCATCAACACGATTTACTTTGATTTGAAAGACGACGAAACATTCAAAGGTCGTTGGTACGATCAAAACAACATGACTGATTTTATTGATTTGGAAGGAAAATGGTTAAGCACTCAATACGACGATAAAATCGATTTATTTTTATTCTACGGACCCAGCCAAAAGAAGTCCATCATTTTCAGCATCTCCAAAGTTGAAGGGAATGATATGACGATGCGCATTTCTGAAATAGATTATTTCTTTAAGGCGAAATAAACATATAAACCAATAACCAGGAAGGGGCTTCGGCCCCTTTTTTATTCTCTCTACTTTGAACTGAAAGCGATTCAGATGCACTATATTTGTCTTTATGGAACTTATTCAGGTATTCGAAAATCGCTTTGGAGCACATCGGGTAAAATCAATTCAGAATCCGTTACACAATGATCAGGAGTTAATCTTGCTGTTTTTAGAGCTGGATGTTCCGATAACTGTTCTTATGACCGCTTCTCTTTCGGATTACAAGATGCCTGTTTTGGAGAAATGGGCCGGAAGGGAGTTTAACGAAATCTACTTTTGCTTGCCGACATATTGGGATTTTGACGATCATGAAAACTACAATTTTTCCTGGATCTACGACTGGATCTATAAATTGGAACGCTTCGTCAGAGACAAAAACACCTGGTACGGACCGGGTCACACCATTCCAACAGCAAATCCGGAAGTTCCTATTTCCGATCTGATGAAACAGGAATATTTCATCTTTCTGGATCCTATTTTACTTCAAAAGGAACTTGCTCCGGTAAATGTGCAGGATAAAACCGTACACTTTTTGAGTATTGTTCCGCTTTTCGGTGATGAACTGGATTACAAAATGGGAAAAGGAACACAGAAATTCGTGCGAAAACTGATTCAGCGGAACTACGATGAAAAACTGGATGATTACCGAAAATCGATCCTGAATAGTCGATTACGCTTTTTCTAATTCAATTTTGCGAAAAAAGCCTGTGCAGCTTCCACTTCTTTTTTAGCGTTTCCAATCCAGGTATTTTCATCATAAATCACAAACGGACGCTTTAAAAAAGTATATTCTTCCAACATGTATTTTCGGTAATCTGCTTCCGTCAGATTCATTTCATTCAAACCCATTGACCGGAATTTCAAAGCACGCTTCGAAAATAGTCCTTCGTAGGAACCCACTTTTTCCTTCAACCAATCAAGCGTTTTCGCATCAATATTCGTTTGTTTGATGTCGATCAATTCAACATCGGACGGAAGGTTCAGTGCTTTCATGATTTTCTGACACGTATCACAAGAACTCAAGTAGTAAAATCTTCTCATTGTAAATTTGCTTCGTATTATCTGTTTTGCATGTATTCGTCGTTACGCTTACGATCTTCAGGTGTTCCGGTGTTACATCCGTTTGATTTCTTCGTAAAATGGTGAATCCAGCGAATCTGTAATTGGACCGGCCAGTAATTGCTCGAAAACCATTGAATGGTCGGACGCGCCTTATTCGGTTCATAGATTCCAAAAGTCGGAACCAAAAGCCCGAAAGTCAGGTAATCTCCTCTGCGAATCGTGCGGGTGAACCCCACATGCAAATGAAATTGTGCCATGAAATCCTGCTGAAATTTCACCGGAGCAACTGTTGCCGTATAAGGTGCTTTCGGTGCAGGAAGTGCGTTGAATAAAAAATTGAAGCCCAAACCTGTTTCCAGATGCCAGCCTTCCCCGATTTTCGTAAAGCGGTCAATCGTTACTCTTGCCGTTAAATAACCATTGTAAAACGAACCTGTTCTTTCATCAAAAGTAGAAACTCCGGAAGGATCAACCACTTCGAAACGGGTACGCTCACTTCCACCGATGTAATTAAAACCCAAGCCCCAATCCAACCGGTGAAAAAGATTCGATCCGATCCATTTCACGTCTCCTTTTTCACCTCTTTTTTTATACCATGCGGCTAAAATTTTCGATGATTTCAAGCGGTAATGCGCTGCTCCGATTTCGATAAATCCGCCTGGTCTCCCAATCGGATCAACTGTTGCCGTAGCCGGACGTCCATTGACATCCACACCGGAATATTGCGTTACTTTGGGATTGGTAAACGTAAAATTCGGACCGAAAGAAATCTGGATTCCATCTTTTGTCAATTGGCGGTAATCGCGTGCTCCTCCGAAGAAATCCTTACGGCTCTTTCCGCCGAATTTCCGTGATTTCTGCGAATAAGAAAACCCTGTTACCAGAATCAAGACAAAACAGATGACAAATCTCATAATTGTTTTTTTATAAATATCTAAAGATTTCGCTTTGGTTACGAAATCAGTTCCAACATTTTATCCATAACGAACGGTTCATCCCACTTTTCATGGATGTTTTCGATCTTCAGAATTTCCTGCATTAAGGCATCCTGTTTTCTTCCGTTTTTTAACGCATCACTGTAGCGCGTATTGCTGAACGTAACCTGGGAATAAAGCGGAGTCCATTTGTCAGGATGCAAACGGGAAAATTTCCCTTCGATCTTTTTCTGAAGCAAGAATTCCGGGTCAGCCGTTTTATCGCGCATTTCTACGTAATTATCCAAAGCAAGATCCAGGATTGCATTTGCATCCGGAACACGCTGCTCTGAAAAACGCTTCAACAAAGTATTCCACTTTCCGTTATTCTCTTCATACATTTCATTGAACACCGTACAATCTTCAAATCCACAATTCATTCCTTGTCCGTAAAACGGAACTATCGCATGTGCAGCATCACCTAACAACACAACTTTATCCTGGTAATTCCACGGTTCACAACGAACCATGATCAATGAACTCGTTGGGTTTTCAAAATAATCATCGAGTAAAGTCGGCATTAAAGCCACTGCATCGGGGAACGTTAAATCGAAAAATGCAGCTACCTGTTCACGTGTTTGAAGTGTTGCAAAAGACGTTTCTCCTTCCATCGGGAAGAACAAGGTACATGTAAAACTTCCATCCAGGTTTGCCAGGGCAATCATCATAAATTCGCCGCGGGGCCAGATATGCAGACAGTTTTTATCCAGTTTGTGAGAACCGTCTGCATTTGCCGGAATGACCAATTCCTTGTATCCGTGATCAAGATATTTTTGCGAATAATCAAAGGTCATGGATTTCTGCATACGCATACGCACTGCAGAATAAGCTCCATCCGTAGCGAAAATGCGATCTGCCTGAAATTCCTCTTTCTGTTTGGTCTGATCGTTTTGGAATGAAAGCGTGTTTGTTCCCAAATGAACATCCAAACATTTACGATCAAAGAAGTATTCGATGTTCGGATAATTATCTGCCAGATTCATCAGTTTCTGGTTCAATCCTCCTCTCGAAACCGAATAAATCGCTTCGTTGTTTACTCCGTAAGGCTGGTATGTTAGTGTTCCGTCCAAAGCATGCATGCAGCGATTGTACATCGGAATGGCAATTTTCCGGATATCCTCTGCAATTCCCGCTATTTCCAAAGCTTTCCATCCACGGTCAGAAAGCGCCAGATTGATTGACTTCCCACCGACCAATGCTGCTTTACGCAAATCCGGTCTGCGTTCAAACACGGAAACTTCATATCCTTTCTGTGCAAGTAAAATAGCTTGTAAACTTCCTACAAGACCTGCTCCTACTATTGCAATTTTTTCCATATTTATTTTAGTTACCACATAGTTACATAGAACACATCCTAAGTCTGCATTCCTGTAGTCTCTGCGGGATATTTTATTGTTCTACGATCGCTTCTTCCAAATATTTTCCAAGGAAATACACATCTTCAAAAGAATTGTAAAGCGGAACCGGAGCCACACGGATTACGTTCGGTTCTCTCCAGTCTGCCACTACTCCTTTTTCAGAAATCGCATCAAAAATTTGTTTTCCTTTTCCATGCACCAAAATCGACAACTGAGCACCTCTGCGTTTCTGTTCTTTCGGTGTAATGATTTCAAAGCGGCATTTCTCCTGGTATTTCTCCGACAACCCGTCTAAAATAAACTCCAGGTATCCTGTCAACACATCACTTTTTGCTTTCAGGTTTTCCATTCCCACTTCGTCAAAAATTTCCAGAGACGCCCAATGAGCAGCCATCCCGAGAACAGGTGCATTACTCAATTGCCACCCTTCTGCTCCTTCCATAGGAATAAAGCCCGGCTCCATTTGAAAACGTGTGCTTTTATCGTATCCCCACCATCCCGCAAAACGAGGAAGTGAAGCATTTTTTGCGTGTTTTTCATGAACAAACATTCCGGAAACTCCTCCCGGACTTGAGTTCAAATATTTGTATGAACACCAGGCAGCGAAATCCACTCCCCAATCGTGCAATTTAACCGGAATATTTCCAGCAGCATGAGCCAGGTCAAAACCAACCATCGCTCCTACTCCTTTTCCTGCTTTGGTAATTGCTTCCATATCCAGCAATTGACCTGTGTAATAATTCACCCCGCCAAACATTACTAAAGCCAATGAATCACCCAATTCGAGAATTTTAGCGATGATATCTTCATCTCTCAACGTATGCTCTCCTTCACGCGGACTCATTCCAATCAAATCCGTTTCCGGATTCAAACCATGAAAACGAACTTGCGATTCCAACGCATACAAATCACTTGGAAATGCTTTTGCTTCACATAAAATTTTGGTTCTGCTTTCCTTCGGTTGATAGAACGAAACCATCAGCAAATGCAGGTTGGTAGTCAATGAATGTGTTACGACCACTTCTTTTGGCAAAGCCCCGACGATTTTCGCAGAAGCATCTGTCAGGAACTCATGATATTTGTACCACGGATTTGTTCCCAAAAAATGTCCTTCTACACCCCATTTTGCCCAGTCGTCTAATTCCAGATTCACTTTTTCCCGAACTGTTTTCGGCTGTAAACCCAACGAGTTTCCTGTGAAATATCTCACCGGATTTTTAGTAAAAGTTGGAAAAAGAAACCGTTCTCTGTAGGATTTTAATGGATCTGCTGCATCCATTTGAGCTGCAAACTCGGGTGTAAATTCGTATTTCATCTGGCAAATCGATTGTTCTGTAAGGAACTTGTAAAAATTATCCCTCAAATATAAGAAAAAGCGCAGCTTTTGAAGAGAGAGTTGCGACAAACATCAGAGCGGAAGCAATGAAGGAGAAGCGGAGTTTTTCAAGTCAGAATTGCAATCCGGCAGATAACGGATTTGTGCGAAATCAATAGGAGATAAACAAAATTGTAGGTTTAAGCTATTTGTAATTCTCTCCTAAAGGAGTTTAATCGAATTAGGATTTCAATATTAAACACTCCATTTAACAATATTGTAATATAGTAAACTTGTCTTTCAGAAAGTCAAAACAAATAAGTTTTTCTATAAAAAGAACACAACCTGTCAACACGAACTCCCACATTTCATTTGACAAAATCACCTACCTTAAGAATTCAAGAATCAAATTACCTCTTCGTAATATTGCGAATTGACAAATTTGCAGTTACTCCATTTAACAATCTTTCCAATCTGTTCATTTAAATTCCTCCCCCTCTTCCATTGCCCCAGCAAATCGAATTCGTACTTTTGCATCGAACCAAAAAAACGTCACGATGGCAACAAAGACACTCAACAGATCAACTTCTGAAGCACTCTACGAAACAGCGAAAAATTATTTTCCGGGTGGTGTAAATTCACCGGTAAGAGCATTCAAATCCGTTGAGGGTTCTCCCTTATTCATCAAAAAAGGAAACGGAGCACTGATTTGGGACGAAGATGACAATGAGTTTATTGATTTCTGCGGAAGCTGGGGACCACTTATTTTGGGACACAACCATCCGAAAGTATATGAAGGAATTGTCGCAGCATTGGGAAATGGAGCAAGTTTCGGAGCCCCTACCCGTTTGGAAAACGAATTGGCAGAGTTGATTCTTTCCAAAAATCCATTCATTGACAAAATTCGTTTTACCAGCTCCGGAACAGAAGCTGTAATGTCTGCAATCCGTTTGGCAAGAGGATATACCAATCGAACAAAGATTGTAAAATTTGAAGGTTGTTACCACGGACACAGCGATTCTTTATTAGTAAAAGCAGGATCCGGGTTGGTCACTTTCGGAAACACCTCCAGTGCCGGGGTGCCAGAAGCTTTTGCCAATGAAACACTGGTTCTTCCTTTAAACGATTCTGAAGCGTTGCAAAGTTGTTTTGAGCAATTTGGAAAAGAAATCGCTTGTGTGATTATTGAACCGATTCCGGCAAATAACGGATTGTTGTTGCAAGAGTTGAGTTTCTTAAAAGAATTGCGTGAAACGTGCACAAAATATGGAGCTTTGTTGTTCTTCGACGAAGTAATTTCAGGTTTCCGCGTAGCATTTTCCGGAGCAGCAGAATTGTACGGAATTGCTCCCGACTTAGTCACTTACGGAAAAATCATCGGAGGTGGTTTGCCGGTTGGTGCTTATGGTGCTAAAAAAGAAATCATGTCGTGTGTGGCTCCCGACGGACCAGTCTACCAGGCAGGAACACTTTCCGGGAATCCGGTGGCGATGGCTGCAGGATTGGCACAGTTAACAGAATTGAGCAAACCCGGATTTTATGAAGACCAGGAACGCAGAACAAAATTGTTTACGGATGCCATAAACGCACATGCGAAAGCAAAGGGTTATGCATTTGAGTTGGTAACGATTGGTTCTATATTCTGGATTTCATTCGACAATTCGAAACATATCCGCGCAGCTGAAGAGATCAATCCGGACATGAGTAACTTCAAGCATTTACACCGTGCTTTGCTGGAAGAAGGTCTTTATATGGGGCCAAGCGGATACGAAGTCGGTTTCATCTCGCAGGTACATACGGATGAATTATTAGCAAAAGCATCTGAATTGTTTATCAATGCGTTGGATCGGATTATGCAGGATTGACAATTGAAAAAGGGAAAACCGTATTTTCTTTAGAATGATTCGTTATACTTTTCATCCGCGATAATTATTG
>NZ_JASLCN010000128.1 GCF_030151805.1 Fluviicola sp. | reverse complement strand
TATTACACCACGTAAAAGCTCCGGATTTCCCTACGGGAGGTATTATTTACGGAGTTGATGGGGCTCGTGAGGCTTTATTAACCGGTCGTGGACGCGTTGTGATTCGCGGGAAAGCGGAAATAGAAGAAAGCGGAGGTCGTGAGCAAATCATCGTTACGGAGATTCCGTACCAGGTGAACAAGGCTGAAATGATCAAGAAAACTGCAGAATTAGTCAACGACAAGAAAATCGAAGGAATTTCTGACATCCGTGACGAATCTGACAGAAACGGGATGCGTATCGTTTTCGAATTGAAACGCGAAGCGATTCCGAACGTTGTTTTAAATAAGTTATATAAGTATACAGCTCTTCAAAGTTCTTTCTCTATCAACAACATTTGTTTGGTTGATGGAAGACCCCGCCAGTTGAACCTGAGAGAAATGATTGCTGAATTTGTAAAATTCAGACATGAAGTGGTTATTCGCAGAACGAAATATGAATTGCGCAAAGCAGAAGAACGCGCTCATATTTTAGAGGGATTGATTATTGCTTCTGATAATATTGACGAAGTCATTGCAATCATCCGTTCATCTAAAAGCCCGGAAGAAGCGCGTGAGCGTTTGATGGAGCGTTTTGCATTGTCAGATATTCAATCCCGTGCAATTGTTGAGATGCGTTTGCGTCAGTTAACAGGACTGGAGCAGGATAAATTACGTGCTGAGTACGCTGACCTGATGGCTTTAATCACTGATTTGAAAGACATTTTAGATCGCGAAGAGCGTAGAATGCAGATCATTAAGGACGAATTGACAGATGTTCGCAACAAATACGGTGATGCTCGTCGTTCCCGTATCGAATACTCTGCTTCCGAAATGAAAATTGAAGATTTGATTCCGGATGAAGAAGTGGTTATCACAATTTCTCATGCAGGATATATTAAACGTACGAACCTGGACGAATTTAAAGTTCAGAGTCGTGGCGGAATGGGATCGAAAGGTTCTACTACGCGTGATAAAGATTTCCTGGAGCATTTGTTCGTGGCAACCAATCACAATTACTTGTTGATCTTTACTGAAAAAGGTCGTTGTTTCTGGATGCGTGTATTTGAAGTTCCGGAAGGAAACAAAACTGCAAAAGGAAGAGCAATCCAGAACTTGTTGAACATTGAGCAGGATGATAAGATCAAGGCTTATGTGAAAGTGAAAGATTTGACGGACAAAGAATACGTTGAAAATAACTTTATCGTGATGTGTACCAAACAAGGTATCATCAAGAAGACATCTTTGGAAGCTTATTCCCGTCCGAGAGCAAATGGTATCAACGCCATCACAATCCGTGAAAATGACGAATTGTTAGAAGCTCGTTTGACAGACGGAACAAATGAAATGGTATTGGCAACCAAAGCTGGTAGAGCGATCCGTTTCAACGAAGAGAAAGTTCGCCCGATGGGAAGAAATGCTTCCGGTGTGCGTGCTGTAACACTTCAAAGTGATGCTGATGAAGTAGTCGGAATGATTTGCGTGAAAGACAATTCCGAAACGATCCTGGTTGTTTCTGAAAAAGGTTACGGAAAACGTTCATTCCTGAATGATCCGGAAGATGGTGAGCCGGTTTACCGTATTACCAATCGCGGAGGAAAAGGTGTAAAAACCATTTCCATTACGGACAAAACAGGACCACTTCTTGCAATCAAAACGGTTACGGATGAAGATGATTTGATGATCATTACCAAAGCCGGAGTCACTATTCGCATGCATATGGACACGATTCGCGTCATGGGAAGAGCTGCACAGGGAGTTCGTTTGATCAACCTGAAAGGTTCGGCTGCCATTGCTGCAGTAGCGAGAGTTCCCCGTTCGGATGAAGAAGATGAAGAATTCGACGGCGAAGAAGGAACAATCATTGACGGACCAGGTGAAGAAGGTACTTTGGATGAATCAACTGAAAATAATTCTGAAGAATAAATATGGAATTTGATTTTTGTTTGCATCTTCATCCTGTCAATACTGGCACAAAAGTTGGAAATAAGAATCAGCAAATAAACAATTATGAACTATTTGAACATTACTAAAGGAGCATTTATAGCCGGAATCTTGATGATTTCCTCGTTTTCTTTTGCTCAAAAAAAGATTGAAACAGACGCCGTCCTGGCGCTTCAGGCATTTGAAAAAGCACAAATGGGCGGAAATATGGAAGAAGCAAAGAAACAATTGCTGAAAGCCAAAGAATCTATTGATATTGCCGCTACTAATCCGGAAACGGAAAAAAGCCCGAAAACATTGTTTTATAAAGGTGAAATTTATACCAATATGCTTTTTTTGAAAGTTCTTGGAGACACCGAATTCAACAAAAATGTGCCGGAAGATGCAAAAGATATCGCGATCAAAGCGTACAAAGAGTCTTATGACTTGTCTAATAAGTACGATTCGGATATTCAAAACAGTATCGGTGTGATTAAGCAAATGCTTCATCCGATTGGTTCTGCAGCTTATGAAGCAAAGAAATTCAAAGAAGCAGGTGCAATTTTCGGAACAATCAATGATTATAATTCTGTTTTAAATGTAGTGGACACGGTTTATATCTACTACCAGGGAATGGCTGCAGAATCTGATGAAAACTGGGCGCAAGCTGCTGAGTATTACAAGAAGTGTGCTGATATGAATTACAAGCCGAATGAGATTTACCGTGCTACTGCAATGGCTTATATCAAAGGTGGACAAAACGATAAGGCAATGGAATTTCTGAAGCATGCAATCGAAAAATCTCCAAAAGACAAGCACTTATACTTTGCTTTGGGAACGATTGCAATGGAGATGAAAGACGATCAAACTGTTTTGTCGAACCTGAACAAAGCAATCGAAATTGATCCGAAGTATTCTGATGCTTACTATAACTTAGGAAGTTACTTCTCAGGAAAAGGATTTGATCTTCGTCAGAAAGCAGGAGATTTGCCTCCAAGTGCTAAAAAAGAATCGGATGAATTGCTTGCAAAGAGTTTGGAATACTATGGTTTAGCAATGGATCCATTGGAGAAATACGTTGCCATTGTACCAAAAGATTTGGAAGTATTGAACAGCCTGGTCAAAATTGCACGCGCATTGAAAAAACCGGAGAAGGAAGCAAAATACAAGCAATTGCTTGATGCTGCGAAGCAATAATTGTTTCAGAAAAAGAATAGAAAAAGCTGTCCGGATTCGGGCAGCTTTTCTTGTTTTAATCCGAATTTTCAACCTCATTATTCCAATTTGCCAATTTGCCTGTTTGCCAAATGGCAAACCGTTAACGAGCCAATTCATTAAACGTTCAGGAGTTAACCAAATTTTAAAATTCTATTTATAATATAATCCCTATCTTAGTGACCCCAACAAAAAAAGTATGAAGAAGGTATTGATCATAATCTGTTTGTTTTTCGGTTTAAATACAATCGCTCAACTGAGCGCGGTAAAAGGTAAAACCGCTTACAATTTTTGGTTGAACCTTCCCGACAGCAGTATTTTAAATAACAACCCTCCAATCCTGGTTTTCCTGCACGGAAAAAGCCTGAGTGGCACCGATCTGAATCGGGTGAAAAAATACGGTGTGATTCACGAGATCGAAAAAGGAAGAAATGTTCCGGCAATTGTTATTGCACCGCAGGTAGCAAATGGTTCATGGAATCCGGATAAAGTACTGGAAGTGCTACAATATGTCCAAAAACTCTACAAAACCGACACCAATCGTGTGTATGTATGCGGAATGAGCCTGGGTGGATATGGAACAATGCACTTTGCAGGGAAATATGCACATAAAATTACCGCGGCCGTAGCGCTTTGTGGAGGCGGAAACCCAAAAGATGCATGTAATATGGCGAGTATTCCGATGTGGATTCAGCATGGAAACCGCGATGAAGCTGTTCCGGTGAGATATTCCAGGGAAATGGTAAATGCCATAAAAAAATGTAATGACGGAAAAAACCTCATTTATACTGAAATAGCCGGAGCAAATCACGGTGCATTGGAACGAATTTTCCGCGGAGATGAAATGTACGACTGGTTGTTTGCCCAAGTACGAACTGCAGCTAATGAAGTGCCCATGGTGGGCGTTCCGAAGAAAGCAGAAAACAACGATCAGGGAAAATTGCAGGATAAAAACACCAAAAGCACTCCCGCAACCGGAACCACCAGCAATTAATCAGATCAGTTAAACCTGATATTGGAGTACTTGAAGTTAATGATCATTTCAGCAAATTGCTTGATAAAATCCTGGCCCAAATTCCCGTCAAAATCAGTATCCGTTTCAGTCACGGACTCTTTCATAACCTGAACGTCTTTCAACGTTGCTGTAGCTTGACCTACTGAAAGAGTCACTTTCGGGAGAACATATCCTACATATTCGACAACACCTCCTGCCCCGCCGGATCTCAATGTTTTCTTTTTGCTCTTTTTCTCCACGGTTCGCTTGTATTTTTGATAATACGTCTTATTTAAAAACGTTTCGGCGGCACCGGTATCAAACGAAAACTGAAGCGTATCGGAATTATATGTCACCTGAACTGCAGGAACAAAACCGTTAATGATCATGTTACTCACTGAAACGGGTTCGGCAACTTTTGGAATAAATAATTCATCGGATTTATTCAAACGGATTTCATCCAGGCTCCGGATAACAGGAAATCCGATAATTCCCTGGATTCTATAATCTGCTTCCGAAAAAGCGAGGTCCTGATCATTGAAAACCAAAAAAACAACATTCTCACACTTGATATCTCCCAGCCAGAGTTCTTTCATGACAGCCAGGTCGCTTTTCACTTTCTTCCCGGTAATTGCCGTCACATCAAATTGAATCGGAATTATTTCAAAATTCATTTCCTGCGCTACGGAACGCTGAATAACCGAAAAATTTGCTCCTGTATCAAACACAAAGTTTTTGCTTACTGCGGATGTTTTTACTGGAATATTTGCCAGGTTTGCCTTATCGCGCGAAAGCTGGATTTTTACATCCGAAGAAACATGAATCCGTTGTTTATCCTGATTTTCGAGTGCTTTCCAGATCAATCCGGTATTGGAAAGATCTTCCAATTCTGCCGCCGAACAAACATGTGCAAAATTTTCAAGGATATACCGGTTTGTCAGATAAGCATCCTTGTATTCAAAAAGATTTACCAGATTCAGCTGTTTAACAAGCAGAATTTCCTTGAAGAGCGTATCGTTATTCATAAAATCCGCACCCTCAAAAAAAGTTTCAATTGCTTCATTGGAAGCCTTGAAATTGGAAAACGCATTTTCAACCAACCCCCAATAGTAGAAATAAACCTCCGGATCTATTCGGCTTTTATTTTGAATCAATAATTCTTTGATCTCAAAGTAATCTTTCTTCAAGGCCAAAACACCTATTTCCAGGTAGAACTTATTTTCGTCAAACGCAT